>CAYIGM010000037.1:0-1762 GCA_964363045.1 uncultured Candidatus Saccharibacteria bacterium | reverse complement strand
TTATGATAGTTACCGGCGGAGTGAATTATTTTCCGTCCCTTCCGCAAACGGGAAATTTAGAGCGGTTAGATAAAATTCTCGGCTCGGCAGATTACGAGGGAGAAATTCCTTTGAAGAAAGTTGAGGAGATTCTAAAACTTACCGAAGTTGAGCCTGCAGATACTTGGACGCAACACTCGTTCCAAAAATGCGTTGAAACTCTGCATAAGAATGACAAAAACATCACTTCCCGCCTTATCGTAAGAGTAGGTAGGAATATCGGAAAAGGAACTCGCACGTTGCTTTCTCCAGACGACCGCAAACTTGGCGATGACTTTCCTGACCAAATGGTTTTAACCATGTATAGAATAAAAGGAGAGGTGGAAAAGGGCTGGGAAGGAAAACCCCTGTGGGTTCCGAATATAAAGTTTTCAGAGGGAACCTGTTTTTATTATCAGTTAGGAAAATAAAGTGGCTGACGTTTTTACCAAGAAAAAGCGCAGCGAAATTATGTCGCGGATTCGGTCAAAGGATACAAAACTTGAAACCGATTTTTTCAAGTTAGTAAGCCGAATCTTATATCCAAAGGGTTTAAGATACCGAAAGCATTATAAAAAACTAACTGGCAGGCCGGATATTGTTTTTGTAAGCAGAAAAATAGCAGTTTTTATTGACGGGGATTTTTGGCACGGATATAACTTCGGCAAAATTAAAAATAGATTGCCCAAAAAATACTGGCGGGCGAAAATTAAAAATAATATAAAAAGAGACAGAAAGATAACCAAAACTTTAAAGAAAGACGGCTGGGTTGTGATAAGAATTTGGGAACACGAAGTTAAGAAGCAACCAGCCAAAGCGCTTAACAGGATTGTCTATGCGTTAAAATAATAACCGTGTATGATTAACTCAAAACCAATGCCTATACCACAATTTAAACACTTTATAAAAGCGCTCTTACAGCACCTTTCAGACAATAAGGAACACACAATGAAAGAGGTTGAAGACGCCTTGGCCGCTAAATTCAATCTTAGTGAAAGCCAACTCTCTCAAACTACTCCGAGCGGAAGAATGACTATTTTTAGCAATAGAGTGGGTTGGGCTAAAACATATTTAAAAAAAGCCGGGCTGATAGAGGCGCCCCAAAAAGCTTTATTCAAAATAACCCAAGAAGGGCAGAGAGTTTTAGCGCAAAACCCAGAGATAATAGACCCTAAATTTCTTGAAAAATTTACTTCATTCCGCGAGTTCCAGTATGGAAGTGGAGAAGAAATCGTGGAAATAGAATCTAAGACTTCAGAAAATACGCCCGAAGAGATTATGGAAGTAGGCTACCAAAGCATTGTCAAAGAACTACAAAACGAATTGCTGACAAACTTAAAATCCCAATCGCCAAGTTTCTTTGAGCGGTCGGTAATAGATTTGTTATTGAAAATGGGCTATGGGGGTTACAGAAAAGACGCTGGACAAGCCACTGGTGGAAGCGGAGACGAAGGCATAGATGGAATAATTAACGAGGATAAATTAGGGTTAGATACTATTTATATTCAAGCTAAACGCTGGGAGGATAATGTCGGCAGACCGGAAATTATGAAATTTGTAGGTGCTTTAGGTGGCAAGCATGCAAGGAAAGGAATATTTATTACTACCTCAAAATTTACCGCGGACGCATTAAACTATGTAAAAACCCTAGATGTGAAAGTGGTTTTGATTGACGGAGACCAATTAGCGAAGCTGATGGCCGACTATAATGTAGGAGTTCAAGTTATAGCTTCTTATGAGATTA
>CAYIGM010000036.1:0-2951 GCA_964363045.1 uncultured Candidatus Saccharibacteria bacterium | reverse complement strand
AAATTGAAACTTTAATCCAACAACCGACGTCGGACGTCGGTTAGTTAGAAGGAGGTGCTATGAAAAATTTTATCTTCGTCGCAGTCATACTAATGTTTCTGACTGGCTGCGCCACAGTGCCGGCTGAAAAATACCGGCCACCTGAAACACCAATCAGAAGCTGGGGATACTATGAGTGGCCATATTACGGCTACCGTGCGTATCCTTACCCGCCGGCTTATTGGCAAAATTGGCCATGCCGGAAAAGATACGGGTATTATCTTAAATACCCGTGCTACCCCCCTCCGCCACCTTCGCCAAAATCCGGCTACGAAGAAGGCCGACGGCGCGGGGAAGCTGAAAAGCGCTGGCGGGATTTCTACGAATCCTACCGGCGCGGATACGAAAGAGGAAAAGAGGATTAGACCCTTAATTCTCTTTTCCTAAACTCTGCCCTGTCGCTTTCAAGCGACAGGGCTTTTTTAATTCAAATTCAATTAAACCGCTCGCAAAAGAAGAAAAATAATGATAATATCTAATCAATGATTGATATTAAAGAAGTGGAAAAATTAGCGAAATTGGCGCGAATAGAGCTTACGGCTGAAGAAAAAAAACTGTTCCAAAAAGAAATCGCGGCGATTCTTGATTATGTTTCAGAGTTGAAAGAAATTTCTACCGCTAAAATTGCCGAGGGAAAAATTATACTTGCAGAATTGACGAAAAACAATAGGAATGGCTTAAGAGAAGATGTGAATCCGCACGCTTCAGGACTCTACACGAAAACGCTTCTGTCGGAAGCGCCCAAGACTGAAAAAGGATTTGTAAAAGTTAAAAAAATATTTGAATGATTGAACTGAAAAATCTTACCATTGAAAAAGCGGGGATGAAACTTGAAAGCGGTGAAATCAGCGCTTTACAACTGACTCAATATTATTTAAAAAATATTAAAGAAAAAAATACTAAACTAAACGCCTACCTTGAAGTGTTTCAAGACGCTGAAGAACAAGCAAAAAAAATTGACGAGGGAATTAAAAGCGGTAAAGACATGGGTCCGCTTGCCGGCATCCCTTTCGCCATTAAAGACAATATTCTCATCAATGGAAAATCAGCTTCCGCCTCATCAAAAATTCTTGAAAATTATAAAGCGACATACGATGCGACTGTTATAGAAAAATTGCGCGAAGCGGGAGCGGTCTTTCTCGGCAGGGTAAATATGGATGAATTTGCCATGGGTGGTTCCACCGAAAATTCCGCTTTTGGTCCGACAAAAAATCCTTACGATGAAAGACGCGTCCCGGGCGGGTCAAGCGGGGGTTCGGCGACGGCGCTTGCCGCCGATATGGCTCTGGCCGCGCTCGGCTCGGATACCGGCGGTTCCATCCGCCAGCCGGCAAGTTTCTGCGGAGAAGTCGGCCTTAAACCGACTTACGGCAGAGTCTCCAGAAACGGTCTTATCGCTATGGCCTCATCACTTGACCAGATAGGTCCGATAGCAAGAACGGTAAGCGATGCAGAAATTATTTTCAATACTATCAAAGGAAAAGACCCGCTGGACTTGACGACAATTGAACCGAAAGAAATAAAAATCAAAATCGACAAATTAAAAATAGGAATATTAAATTATAATAAAAACGGCGTTGATAAAGATGTGAACAAAATGATGGATAACGCTTTAGAAACTTTCCACCGAGTCGGCCACGAAATCAAGGAGATAGAATTGCCTTACCTGAAATATTCTCTTCCTTGTTATTACATCATTATGCCGGCGGAAGTCTCTTCAAATCTCGCCCGTTTTGACGGAGTAAAATACGGCGCGCTGAAAGAAGGCGAGAATTTATTAGGCGATTATCTTAAGACGAGGGGTTACGGCTTTGGCAAAGAGACGAAACGTCGGGCAATGATAGGAACTTATGTCTTATCTTCCGGATATTATGACGCTTATTATACAAAAGCGCAGGAAGTCCGCGCTCTGATTAAAAAAGATTTTGAAAATGCGTTCAATGAGTCAAATGAAAGAGTTGATGCCATAATCCTGCCAACTGCGCCCGAGGTGGCGTTCAAGCTGGGCGAGAAAACAGATAATCCTCTAAAAATGTATCTGGAAGATATTTTTACGGTCTCCGCCAATCTAGCCGGAGTGCCGGCAATCTCTTTACCGGCCGGATTTAAAGAATTAGACGGGGTCAAACTCCCTCTCGGACTTCAAATTATAGCGCCTCACTTTAGGGAAGATATTCTATTTCAACTTGGAAAAGAATTTGAAAATGCAAACCTAATCACTAAATACTAACTTATGAAGCCCTGGATAAATCTTGAATACTTCTATCAAAAGATAATCAATCTTTTGGTTTTGCTGTATGAAATATTAAAAAAATTTTTTGAAACCTTTAACCTGCATAATATAAAAATAATCTCAATTATAATCTCCGCTATTTTCACCACCGGCATAATATACACCATAATTAGGATTATCCAGCTCAACCGAGAAAAAATAAAAGACATTATGGAATTCATACCTGAAGAAGTCTCTCCGGAGGAACGGCAAAACAGATGGAGTGCGGTAAAAAAACATCTGGAGAGCAGTAATGAAGTTGAGTGGCGAATGGCGATTATGGAAGCCGATAATATACTGGATGAAATTATAAAAAAAATCGGAATTGCCGGAGAGAATCTCGGGGAACGATTAAAGAATATAGAGCCGTCTGATTTTGAAAATCTCCAAAGCGCCTGGGAAGCTCATAAAATAAGAAACAAAATAGCCCACGAAGGGATGAAATTTAAAATCAGCAAAGAAGAAGCCGAGCGCGTCATCGGCCTTTTTGAAAAAATCTTTAAAGAATTCAAGTTTATATAATTTGCATTTTTGAATAAATCTTCTATAATATTGAAATCTATTTATCGCGGGGTGGAGAAGTAGTATCTCGGGAGGCTCATAACCTCCAGACGCCGGTGCAATTCCGTCCCCCGCAACA
>CAYIGM010000035.1:0-3506 GCA_964363045.1 uncultured Candidatus Saccharibacteria bacterium | reverse complement strand
AAGCCTCAACATGCCGTTATTCCCACCTGTCCAATGTTAAATATTCAGAAATGGGGAACACTTTTAAATCAGACGACAAGCTCTTTCATCGGGCAGAACTTTCGGACTTAAGAGACGGTTATATCTACAATTATTACGCCAAGTGCCAAAGCGCGGAGGGGAACGCCAATGAATCCGATTACCTTATCTCCTTTAGGCTTGCTGAAGATTCGGCTGTCACTTTCCAATCCGTCTTGTCCTTTCAGAAAGAAACTACTCTCAACATTAAGACAAGCCCCGTCTCTTCGCTTCAAGAACAGATAGACCGGTTTCAGACAATGCTCGAACAGCTCTTCTCTTTCGCCAATCTGATAAATGCTCTCCAAGCTCAGCTTCAGGGGATGGGTAGTTAGAATTGCAAAAGAATGTTAAGATTGAGTTAGATTTAAGGCAACAATCATCAATCAATGCATAAAACAAAAATCATAATCTGCTTGGCTGTAATTTTTCTCGGATTTTTCGGCGCGGTAAGCTTTGCCAGCGCGGCTGATTATTATGTGGACCAAAATAATCCGCAAGCCTCTGACTCAAATTCCGGTACAGAAGCGCTGCCATGGCAAACCCTTACGAAAGCCGCCAATACGGTCGTAGCTGGAGACACGGTTTACGTCAAGGCCGGGAGATATACCGATACAACCGGCACTTGGGAAAAAGCCTTTAATCCGGTAAATTCAGGGACGGCTTCAAATCCCATTACTTTCAAATCGCATACTCAAGGGACTGCTGTCTTGGTTTCCAACGGCAATGGAAGCGTAGCAATCGGGATTTTTGAAAGGAGCTATATAGTCATTGACGGATTCAAAGCCGAAGGTACGATGGCGATATACACCAGTGATCACATCACTATCCAGAATTCTGAGGTTATATATGGCTCTGCCGGTTTCAGTTGTCAGACCTGTGATAAGAGTCTGAATTGGGGAATAGTTGTCCAGGGAGGGAGTTATTGTTTAGTGTATAATAATTATGTCCATAATATGCTGAATTCAGGAAATACAACGCATAATACAGCCGCTATTATGCAACAAGCGAATTCTAGTTATAATATTTTTATGAATAATCTGGCTGACGCCGGGAATGGGACTGTGTTTAGTGCTTACGGACAAAAAGGCGGAAATATTAATTACAACGTTTGGAAGAACAACATTGCAACTAATTGTACAGTCGGCTTCTATGGGATGGGGTCGACTGACGAGACGAAGTATTCCACGTTCAACGAATACTTCAATAATATAGTAACAAATTGCACAAGCGCTTTTGAGCAACATCATAATTCTCAGGATTGGTCTATATATAATAATACCGCATACAACGTGACGAATTTCTTGAGCGGCGGTTATTATATGGAATCAAGTAATCATGATAATGTGAGGAATAAGGTGTGGAACAATCTGGTCTACAGCGCTCAAAATGCCTTCTTCAGAGAGATTTCTACAGTAACCTGGTCGCGTTTTCTCTCTTATGCGGATTACAATAATTTTTGCAGCACTCAGTATCTCTTCTATTGGAATTATGGGAGTTCTAAAACCAGCGATTTTACTGCCACGCAATACGGCGGCGTAACCTTCACGAACATGACGACCGTGGACCCCAAGTTCGTAAACCTCAGCGCCGGTGACTACCACCTCCAGTCGACTTCTCCCTTGAAAGGAAAAGGGAAAAACGGTGAAGATATCGGCGCGTATTCAGCAGGAAATGAATGTATAGGTCTTTTGAGTTCTTGCAGTGTTTCCACCGACACAACCCCTCCTTCCGCGCCGAGCGGGGTTGCGGTACAATAATTGTTGTAATAATTGTATCAGAATGATACAATTTCAAAATAAATATGAAACGATAGTCTATGAAAAAAATTACCCAAAGACAACAGGAAATCCTTGAGTTTATTAGAAAAAATGAAATAGCCGGCAATCTGGCCATCCAGTCCTTTATTGCTAAAAAAATCGGTGGTATTTCTCGGATTACGATTGTTCGCGACCTTGACGCGTTGATTGAGGCTGGCTTTGTAAAAAAACAAGGGAAAGGCAGGGGGGTTATTTACATGGAAGCGGTAAAAAACGAACTTTTTAAGTTTATTGATTCCGATGCGTATTTTCAAAAAGGTCCGGACGAAAGAGATGTTTCTTTTCCGCGCTTTAATTTCAACATTTTTAATCTTTTTGCGGAAATATTTTCTAAAGAAGAAATTAAAAATTTTGAAAAGATAAATTTATCTTACCAAAAACGGATTAAGATAATTTCTTTCCAGGAATTGAAAAAGGAGTGGGAGCGTCTAACGATTGAATTAAGCTGGAAATCTTCGCGGATAGAGGGAAACACTTACAGTTTAATTGACACCGAGATATTGATAAAAGAAAATAAAGAAGCTGGCGGGCATAAAAAAGAAGAAGCGATAATGATTCTTAATCACAAAAAAGCTCTTGATTATATTTTTTTAAATCCACAAAGATTTAAAAAATTAAATATTCACGAGATTGAGAATCTACATTCATTGATTGTGAAGGATTTATTAGTGGAAACCGGATTACGCAAGAAATCGGTTGGGATTATCGGGACAAAATACAGACCGTTGGATAATTATTATCAAGTGCGCGAAGCGATGGGAAAAATGATAAAAATAATCAATAATGTCAAAGACCCATTTTCTAAAGCGCTGACAGCTATATTGCTGATTTCATACATCCAGCCATTTGAAGATGGGAATAAAAGAACGGCGCGCCTTTTGGCAAACGCGCTTTTATTTGCAAATAGCGCTTGCCCGTTATCTTACAGAAGTATTGATGAAGCGGATTATAAAAAGGCGATTATTATATTTTATGAACAAATGAGTGCCAGATTTTTTAAAGAATTATTTGTTGAGCAGTTTAAATTTGCCGTAGAGAATTATTTTTTTTAATCTAATCTAGTTTAGAGAATTTTTAGTTAATTTAATGACAAAAACAAAAATCATAATCTATCTGGCCGTCATCTTTCTCGGACTTTTGAGTACAGCCAATTTCGCCAAAGCGGCTGATTATTATGTGGCGACAGATGGGAGCGACAGCAACCCCGGAACTATTTCTCAGCCATGGCGGAACATTTCTTACGCCACTTGCGCTGGTTCATATTTATGTCCAATTCAGACAACCAATGCCAATAAACTAAAAGCAGGAGATACACTTTATATCAGAGGAGGAACATATAATGAATACGGAATAAGAATAACCAACTCTGGCGCCGCGGGAAATCCAATCACTATTAAATCTTACCCTGGAGAAACGGCTGTTATTGACGGTGGATTTACAACTCCTAGCGGACGTCATCCGGTATTTGATATAGATGGCGTTAGTTATATAACCCTTGACGGGCTGACGATAAAAAGAGGTGATACGGCGAATGTTTATGTAGCATATAATGGTACCACCACGAACATTACTGTCAAGAATTGCGATTTGCAGGATTTCGTTGCGAATGATAACAGCGGGCATATCTAT
>CAYIGM010000034.1:0-3594 GCA_964363045.1 uncultured Candidatus Saccharibacteria bacterium | reverse complement strand
AGGTCTTATAAGCTAGATTTATTTAGGACGAAAAAGGTTCTAAAAGACGCTTTTAGATACGACCTGCCTGATTTTCTTTTTAATCAACCGAAACGTGGTTGGTTTTCGCCTGGCGCGAAGTGGTTGCGAAATCCGGATTTCGCAAAATTTGCCAAAGAGGTGTTATCTCAAAATTACTATAAGGGCACCGGAACGCTTTTTAATTGGTCCGATGTGGAGGAAATGCTAGATAAGCATATAAGCAAGGAGAAATACAATCTAACCATTCTCTGGGCCATTCTTACGTTTCAAATATGGGCAAGACATTATCGGATAAAGATATGAACAAGGACAATAAAAGACAAAGATTGCTCGAATTGTTTCTTGCCCGTGTATTGAAATACGAGGATTCCATGCGATATATACAATTTGAAAAAAGCAAGATAAAGAGAGCTCTTTATGGTTTTAAGAAATTCAGTTTTTCTTATACTCTGTATAATCTGTCGAGGTTGAGAATACCCGGACTTTTTTGGGATATTCACAGTGAAATTTTTTCGGGTAGACAAATGGTTTGGCCTGTCAGAGACATAGGTGCGAATATATTTTCAATGTATGGAATCTCACCTCATAAGAGTGAGAGAAAACTTGCCCTCTGGATTATGAAAAACCTCGAAGAGTCTGACATCTTTTATGACGTTGGTGCCCATCTGGGATACTACACAGCACTTTCTGAGGAAATATTAACAAAAGGTGAAGTGCACGCATTTGAGGCAAACAAGAAACTCTGCAAATATCTTGATAAGAATTTTTCTGGCTCAGAAAATGTATATGTTTTATGTACCGCAATCGCTGACTCTGTTGGGGAAGTTGATTTCTATGATGCGACCGATACCGAAGATAGCTCTACCAGTTCTCGATTTAATTTATTGTGGATGCACATCTCTCCTTCAAGAATTGACGCAACCACACTCGATGAGTATGTAAAGATGGGCAATAAACCACCAACGGTGATAAAGTTTGATATAGAAGGTGGGGAATACGAAGCAATCCTTGGGGCACTCAATCTCATAGAAAAATACAAACCTCGTATTATTATGGAGGTTTGGGGTGGAGAAATGGGTAAAAAGTACTCTGACAAGGCGGTTAAGAAATTGCAGGAGCTTGGATACAAAGCTTTCTCTCTGGAAAGCGATGGTTCTATTTCCGAGGAGGCCATTGATGATCCGGTTGGTAGTATTCCGAATTCCTCAAACAGTGCTCGGGACAACTTTATATTTTTAGTTAAATGAAAAAGATTATTTACATAGCTAACAGCAGAATTCCGACCGAAAAGGCGCATGGCATTCAAATAATGAAAATGTGCCAAGCTTTCGCCAAAATCGGCAACAAAGTAACACTTGTTCTGCCGCGGCGTCGTAATCCGATTATCGCTGACCCGTTTGAGTATTACGTCGTCTCGCAATCGTTTAATATCATAAAACTTCCGACCATAGACCTGGTTTTTTTAGGTAAAATTGGATTTCTAATACAATCTTTGTCCTTCGCTATTTCCGCGTTTATATTTTTACTTTTTCAAAAAGCTGATGTTGTATACGCGCGCGATGAATTGGCGTTATTTTTACTAAGCCTTAACGGGAAACGTTTTGTCTGGGAAACTCATACTCCTAAAAACAATTTTATCTCTCGGCGCGTAACACACCGGGCCGGCTCGGTTGTGGCCATTACGAAATCTCTCGGAGAATTTTACGCTAAACTCGGAGTTCCGGAGAATAAAATTCTCATTGCGCCGGATGGAGTTGATTTGGAACAGTTCAACATATCGGATACGAAAGAAGGGGCGCGCAAAAAACTCGGATTGCCGGTTCAAGAAAAAATCATTTTATACGCCGGACACCTTTACGCGTGGAAAGGAGTTGATATTTTAGCGCTCGCGGCCCCGCTTTTGCCCGAGAATACGAATGTTATATTTATAGGGGGCACTGAAAAAGACATCAAGGCGTTTAAATCAAAATACGGCTCAACAAAAAACGTGCGCATTCTCGGCAAGAAACCGTACGGCCAAATGCCGCTTTATATGCGGGCGGCTGATGTTTTGGTAATCCCAAACAGCGCCAAAGACGATGTTTCTAGTCTATACACTTCACCGATGAAACTTTTTGAATATATGGCAAGCGGTACGCCTATTGTTGCTTCGGATATCCACTCACTCCGAGAGGTGCTAAACGATAAGAACGCCGTGTTTAGCGATCCTGACAATCCGCAAGCCCTAGCTGACGGAATAAAAAAAGTTTTGGAAGATAAAGATTTATCCGAATATGTTACCGCGGAAGCATTGTCGGCCGCAAAAATATACACCTGGGACAAAAGAGCAGATAATATTATTTCATTCATAAAAAATGCCCACCCACCTAGATAATCTAGTTTTTTACATCCCCGATCTTAAGAAAAGACGAATTCTTGACGTTGGCGCCGGCAGGGGAAAGTTTTTAATTGAATGCGCCGAACATGGCTTTACCGCCAAGGGTCTTGAATATAATCAAGATAATATCGCTATAATAAAAAATATTGCTGGCAACAAAAATCTGAATATAGATATTGAACGCGGGATAGCCGAAAACATTCCTTTCCCAAGCGACAGCTTCGATTTTTTGAATTTTTCTGAAGTAATTGAGCATGTAAAATTACCAGCGACGGTTTTAAGAGAAGCATACAGAGTTTTGGCGCCAAAAGGTTTGGCGTATATGTCTGTTCCAAACAGGTTTGGGTGGCTTGACCAGCATTTTCACCTTGCCTTTGTAAACTGGCTGCCGCGCCCTTGGGCAGATTTCTTTATTTATTTGTTCAGAAAACACAAGAATTATTCCGGCGGATCAGGACTGCAAAAGCTCCAGGAAATGCATTATTATACCTACAATGATTTTGTCCGCGAAGCTTGCCAAGCAGGTTTTTTGGTACATGATATGAGAGAAATTAAAATAAAAAGTAAATTTAAGAGCAATAAAACCCTTTCGTTTTTTGCCATCATTACTTATAAGCTTTTTAGGCCGTGGTATTTTGATTCTTTCCACTTTAAACTTATAAAGAATGAATAATTTTAAACTAAAATTAAATAATATAATACTTTTTACCAGATCAATTCCGAAGCTGTTTTATTTCAGAAACGAAGCGGTAAATAATCCTCACAAGGTTCTGATAGTTCAGCTTGCTAAGCTTGGCGACATGGTTTGCACCACCCCGATGTTTAGGGCTGTTAAAAATAAATATCCGGGTTGCGAAGTGTGGGTTTTTGGTAACGAGCTTAATAAAGAATTACTGGACGGGAATAAAGACGTTGACAGGTATATTGTTTATTCAAAAAATATAAATGACACCATACAGCAAGTACGGGATAAGGGTTTTGATTTTGCATGTGTTACGGGGCCAAATTTCGAAGCTTTGGCGATACTCATTCTTTCGGGGATAAAGACAATTACGACACCAAGAATTAAAAATGGTTTTAGTCCATACGAAACAAAGTTTTATAAGATACTTTCAAAATTTGTTATTACCAAACCGCACCACATGGGTTCGTACGCTCCGCGCGAATACCTGCGGCTTTTGGAACCAATCGGCATT
>CAYIGM010000033.1:0-3736 GCA_964363045.1 uncultured Candidatus Saccharibacteria bacterium | reverse complement strand
TCATCAAGCTATAATTTATCATCTGCTCAATATGTCACCGGCGCGCCGTTTAGCGTGAATGTACCGGCGAATACTCCGGACCAGTCTTATACTATAACTATTAAAGCTAGCGGTGGCGGAGTTGACAGTTATGTCAATGTTATTCTAAATTCAAGCACTCTTAACATAAAATTTGAAGAACTGTAGGAGCGCTTCTCTCTTTTCGCAGATAGGCGTGGTTCACCCCGTCGCTTTCAAGCGACGGGGTTTACTTTTTTTATTATTTTGTTAAAGTATATGGATATGCAAAATACCGATATTGTAAATAATACAGAAGTTAAAGACGGGCCTATTTTAATTGACGAGCCGGCTTTGATAAAGGAAGGGATTAAAGAAGGCGAGATTGATAAAATGTTTGAGGCGGGTGTTCATTACGGTTATTCGCGCCAGAGCCGTCATCCTAAAACAAAGCCGTATATCTTTACCACCAAAAATAATGTGGAGATTTTTGACCTGGAGAAGGTGGAGAAGAAACTTAAGGAAGCCGAGGAGTTTATCAAAAATCTGGCCAAG
Source organism: uncultured Candidatus Saccharibacteria bacterium (assembly GCA_964363045.1). GTDB lineage: Bacteria > Patescibacteriota > Minisyncoccia. The sequence continues at coordinate 3,184 of CAYIGM010000033.1, read as the reverse complement.
CAGGGAAAGGTTATTCTTTTTGTGGGAACGAAGCCGGAAGCTAAAAAAGCGGTGCTTAAGGCCGCGCAAGAGATAAATATGCCTTTTTGCGTTGAGCGCTGGCTCGGCGGAATTTTCACTAATTTCAATATTATAAGAAAAAGGATGGATTACTTTGAGAATCTTAAGGAAACTAAAACTACTGATAAATGGCTGAAATATACCAAGAAAGAGCGATTGGTATTTGATAAAGAAATTGAAAAAATGGAGCGTTTTTTCGGCGGATTAGTTTCTCTTAAGAAGAAACCCGATGCCATAGTAATAGTGGACGCCAAGTATGAGAAAGTTGCCAAAGAAGAAGCGAAAAAGAGCTCGGTTCCGATAATAGCGCTGATGAATAGCGATAATAATCCGACTGGAATAGAATATCCGGTTATAGCCAATGATACGGCGCGCTCAAGCATTGAATATTTTACAGAGAGGATTATAAAAGCGTATCAAGAAGGTTTGGCGTTAAAGACTGTTGAATCAAATGAATTAAAGAATGCGGACACATCGGCGACTGTCGCGCTTGACGAAACAAAGTAAATTCAGATTATAAGATTTATTTTAATTGTTTATTAAAAAATGGTGAATTCAGAGAAAATAAAAGAGCTCCGCGATAAAACCTCGGTATCAATGATGGCCTGCAAGAACGCTCTTGAAGAATCGGGCGGCGATATAGAGAAAGCCATAGTTGTTTTGCGCAAGGCCGGGCTTAAGGTTGCGGATAATAAATCTGACCGGCAGGTTAAGGCCTGTATCATAGAGTCTTATATTCACGCCGGAGGAAAAGTCGGCGTATTGGTGGAAGGGAGGACAGAAACCGATTTCGTATCCAAGAATGAAGAGTTTAGAAATTTCCTTCACGATATTGCCATGCATATAGCCGCTTCAGATCCAATTTATCTTAAGGCGGATGATATCCCGCAGACAGCCACAGATGAAGCGAAAGATGTTTTTCAAGGAGAGATTAAGAATCTTGATAAACCGCAAGAGATGAAAGAAAAAATAATTGAAGGCAAGGTGGCCGCTTATTTTAAAGAACGAGTTTTGATGGACCAGCTTTTTGTTAAAAATCCTGATATAACGGTAGCTCAATATGTGAGAGATGCTATTCAAAAATTCGGCGAGAATATTGAAATCTCCCGTTTCGTCCGTTTTTCAGTTTAAGTTTAAGTAGAAAAAAATTATGACAACGATAATTATTTTTGTCTCTTTGTCGGTCTTCTCAATAGCGGTAATGCTATTTCTGGTTAAACGGCGCTTATCGCAGATTGGCCCGATGACGGAATCTTATCTTGCCGACATAGAACCTGTTTGGCTTGACGTCTATCAATACTTCAGAAGTCTGCTTTTAAAATTTTGGCATAATAATGCTCATAAGGCTGAATTTATGGTTATATTTTTCGGCAAGGTTGTGGTAAAATTTATTGTTCGGTTTGAGGACGTTATTTTGCGATTTTTGAATTTTGTTTGGGGTAAATGCAAAATAGAGAAAAATAATCCATCTCATTATTGGCAGACGATGATAAGACATAAGAAGGATTTGAGCGCCGACAGCAATATGAACATGAGCGGTAAGACAGAAGAAAGCCAATGGAAAGGCAAAGAAGAAAAAATAAAAGATGAGTCGGGTGTCAAAATAGATAAGCCAGAGTAGCTCAGTTTCCGCTAGAAGAAGTAGGCGGACAGGGTCCGAGCTTGGTATGAGATTAGTAAATTAGAAAAAAGTTAAAATAAGCCAGAGTAGCTCAGTTGGTAGAGCAACGGTTTTGTAAACCGTGGGTCGGGGGTTCGAATCCTCTCTCTGGCTCAAAATTTACAAAGTAATTTTAAGACAGAGAAGCGAGCCAACTGCTTGGCTCGTGTGAGGTGAAGAAAGCGAATACTTGGAGCTTTCGCAAGACATTTTGAGATTTTATTAAGTTTTGTAAAAATAAAATCCAAAAGGCGCACAGTCCCTGTAGGGGATTGAAAGTGATATTTAAAACATTGACAAATAAGCTTAAATATGCAATGCTTGAACCGTCTCAGTGGGCGCTGAGACGGTTCTTTTTTATCTAACATAAAAATTTTATATGCCGAAAAATACAGTGAATAATAGAATTAAAAAATATATATTAATTTTTATTATTTTGTTTATTGTTACTATGGCGATATACATTTTATATGCGTATGGGCCTGTGATTAGGTCTGTGTTATACAAACAATTGGATAAATTTCATCTTATTCCGAAACCAGAGCGATTTACCGAGTTGTATTTTGAAAATCATACTGATATTCCGAAAGAAATGGCAAAAGGTAAGACTATTTTATTTTCTTTTACTATTCACAATTTGGAAGGTAAGGATATGGAGTATCCGTATGCCGTGTACTTCAAAAATAATTACGGAACGACGACCGTCGAAAAGAATATTGCATTAGTGAAAGACAATGAGTATAAAACAATCACAGAGTCGTATACATTCAAATCAATGTCCAAAGGAGAAACACTTTATGTAGAACTTACTGACCAACATCAAGAATTACACTTCGCGCTTTCAAGTGCAAATAAATAATATTATGTACCCCCCCCTCAATAAAAAAATTACCGTTTTAATTCCATGTTTCAATGAAGAACGTGGTATTTGCGCTGTAATCAAAAGTTTCCCTATTGAACATATTCACGCGCAAGGGTATAAACTTGAAATTATTGTCATAGATAATAACTCAAGTGATGGCACTGCTGAGCTTGCCAGACAGTGTGGCGCAACGGTTGTTCATGAGCCTAAGAAAGGGAAAGGGAACGCGATTCGTACCGGCTTTTTTCATATTTCCAAAGATACTGATTATGTTGTAATGCTCGACGGGGATGATACCTATCGCCCTGAAGAAATTTTGCGCCTTGTAGAGCCACTTAATTCTAATTTTTGCAGTGTTGTCATCGGCTCACGCTTAGGTGGGCGCATTACGCAAGGGTCCATGACGACTACCAATCGCATTGGTAATTGGATATTTTCTCACCTCGTTCGTTATTTGTATCGTGTAAATGTAACCGATGTTTTGACTGGCTATTTTGCGTGGACAAGAGAGTCTATTGAGCATTTGCGCCCCCATCTTAATTCTTCCGGTTTTGCGATTGAAATGGAAATGGTTACTAAAATGGCGCGCCTTAGCGAAGATA
>CAYIGM010000032.1:0-4929 GCA_964363045.1 uncultured Candidatus Saccharibacteria bacterium | reverse complement strand
AAAACTTGACCTTTTTTTTAATTTGAGTAGAATGTATTAATCGCATATTTGCGTAGTTTTTTGTTTTAAGTATTAAAATTATTAATTATTAAGCGGGTGATTAGAGTTGGCGTTTATGGTCAATTAAGCGCTGATGCCCTGACAGATAAGTCTAAAAACTAATTTATTGATATGGCAGAGAAATTTGAACGAACAAAGCCGCATTTAAACGTTGGTACTATCGGCCACGTTGACCACGGCAAAACCACTTTAACGGCGGCTATTTTGAATGTGCTTAATTTGGCCGGCAATAAAGTAAAATTGGAGGGGATAGATGAGATTGATAAAGCGCCGGAAGAAAAAGCCAGAGGTATTACTATTGCTTTGCATCACAGTGAATATGAGACGGCAAAAAGGCATTATGCCCACATTGATGCTCCGGGGCACGCTGATTACATTAAGAATATGATTACTGGAGCGGCTCAAATGGACGGCGCGATACTTGTGGTTGCCGCCACAGACGGCGCTATGCCTCAGACAAGAGAACATATCCTGCTTGCTCGCCAAGTCGGAGTTCCTTCAATTGTTGTTTTCTTGAATAAAGTTGATATGGTTGATGACAAGGAAATGATTGACTTGGTTGAAGCCGAAATAAGAGAGCTTCTTAATAAATATAATTATCCAGGAGACACTACTCCGATTATCAGAGGTTCAGGCCTTAAAGCTCTTGAGGCAAAATCAGTTGATGATGAATGGGCAAAGCCTGTTTTGGAGCTTGCCAAACAGCTTGATGAATATATTCCGGAGCCTATAAGAGCTATTGACCAGCCTTTCCTTATGCCGGTTGAAGATATTTTCTCAATTGAAGGAAGAGGGACTGTTGTGACCGGAAGGATTGAAAGAGGGAAAGTTAAAGTCGGCGAAGAGGTTGAGATTATCGGCCTCGGCGATACAAGAAAAACAACCGTGACCGGTATTGAAATGTTTAATAAATCTCTTGATGAGGGTATGGCCGGAGATAATGCCGGTATCTTGGTAAGAGGTTTAAAGAAAGAAGATATTGAAAGAGGTCAGGTTCTGGCCAAGCCGGGTTCTGTCACCCCTCACGCCGAATTTGAATCTGAAGTATATATCTTGACTAAAGATGAAGGCGGACGGCACACCCCGTTCTTTACCGGCTACAAACCGCAATTTTATATCCGAACAACGGATGTTACCGGAGATGTGGCATTGCCTGAAGGGACAGAGATGGTTATGCCCGGTGATACTGTCACATTTAAAGTTAAACTTGTCTCACCGATAGCTCTTGAAGAGAAACAGAGATTCGCTATTCGCGAAGGAGGCAAAACTGTCGGTGCTGGAGTAGTGACTAAAATAATCGCTTAAAGTTTAATTTTACTTGAATGTTCAGTTATTTTATGACGGGTATTTAAGTAAAAAAAATTATGACTGCAGTTAAAACAAAAAAATCCGCTCAAGACGCTTCTTCAGCAGGCGAATCTCGGCATAGCCGGGAAAGCAAAGCGGAAGAAGCCAATAAACTTCGTATTAGGATAAGAGCTTACGAGAGTAAGATTCTTGATGCCAGCGTGAAGCAGATAGTTGATATCGCTTTGCGTTATGACGCCAATATATTAGGCCCGATACCTCTTCCGACCGAGATAAAGAAATATACGGTAAACAGGGCGTCTTTTGTCTACAAGAACGCCAGGGAGCAGTTTGAAATGAGGGTGCATAAAAGATTGATTGATATCCTGAATCCTTCTCCGAAAATTATTGAAGCGCTGACAAATCTTAATTTGCCTCGCGGGGTGGATGTGGAAGTAAAAATGCTGTAATTCTATGAAATTTATCCTTGGGTTAAAACAGAATATGGCGCAATATCTGGATAAGAACGGCAAGGCGCATCCGGCCACTTTGCTTAGCGCAGGGCCTATTGTTGTCACTCAGATTAAAACTAAAGAAAAAGATAAGTATAATTCCATACAATTTGGTTATGGAAAAAAAAAGAAGACTAAAAAACCTCAGGCAAAGCTGGCGGAACTTTCTCCCGATAAAATCGGTTTCAGATATTTGAAAGAATTCAGATTGGTTGATAATAAATCTGAATTGAAAAAAGGAGATATTGTTGATGCTTCTTCTTTTGCGGAGGGGGATAAGGTGGAAGTAAGCGGTATCTCCAAAGGGAAAGGATTTCAGGGTGTGGTAAAGAGGCACGGTTTTCATGGCGGGCCAAGGACGCATGGCCAGAAGCATTCCGAGCGAGAGCCGGGTTCAATCGGCGCTGGCGGCGTGCAGAGAGTTTTTAAAGGGAAGAGAATGGCTGGCAGAATGGGCGGAGATAGGATTACGGTTAAAAATCTTAAAATTTTAAAAATAGACAAAGATAATAATGAGATGCTTGTATCAGGAGCGATACCGGGCAGGAGGGGCACCCTACTTGAGATTAAAAGTGTAAAATGAAAAATGCAAAATAATTTTAATTTGTAATTTTTCATTTTGATATTTCAATTTTAAATTTTTAACATGGAAACGAAAATATATAATCAAAAAGGAGAAGAAGCCGGGAAGATAAAACTTCCTGAAGCTGTCTTTGGATTGCCGTGGAACGAGAATTTAGTTCATCAAGTTGTTGTATCAATGCAAGCAAACAAAAGAACACCCGTGGCTCATGCCAAAGACAGGAGTGAAGTTTCCGGCGGCGGAAAGAAGCCGTGGAAACAGAAAGGAACAGGTAGCGCTCGTCACGGTTCAAGAAGGTCTCCAATCTGGAAAGGCGGCGGAGTGACACACGGACCGCTTAAGGATAAAAATTACAGCAAAAAAATAAATAAAAAAATGAAGCAGAAGGCGTTTTTCACGGCGCTTTCAAGGAAATTTCAGGATAATGAAGTTATTTTTCTTGATAAGCTTATTTTAAATAAATCTAAGACAAAAGAAGCGGCACAAATTTTGAAATTATTGTCTAAAGTTAATGGATTTGAAAAATTGTCAACAAAGAAGAAAAACGTCGCGCTTGTCACAGCGCCTGAAGTGAAGGATTCTAATATAGCATTAAGTTTTAGGAATATTGCAGGACTGGATATAAGCGAATTGAAAAATTTAAATATTCTGGATATTCTTGCTCATAAATATCTTATAATTTTTGATACGGAAAATGCTATAATGGCATTTGAAGCTAAAATTAAGTCTGGAAAATAATCAGCAAGTTTCTTTTGGATAAATAATTCTGTATACTGGAATCATGACCGTAAGGAATAAAATAAAAATTTTATTAGGCCTTTTATTTATCATGGCTGTTTTTTTCCCTGTCTTCAAGATTCAGGCCGCTACGGAATTTATCACCACTATTAAACAATCCGGAGGAAATTTCTCCACGCTTTCAAGCTGGGAATCTACTCTAAGCACTGCTAATCTCGACCTCACTTTAGCCACAACCAAAGTCTTCTCTCACGCCGGCATCACCGGCTCAATATCAGCCTCCAGCACCGTTACCGGATTGACTTCCGGAGCTACCGGCGGCGCCGTCTACACCACCAATTCCCAGATACTCATAAAAAACATCATCGGCACCTTCCAAGCCGGTGAACAAGTCAGGGTTGACGGTTCAAACTATGTCACCATTTCCGATGCCGGCGATTCAGCCATTGCCACCGCTCAAATTGACGGCGCATGGACATCAGCCGACACTACCGCCACTACCATAGACGGCTGGACAACATCGGCGACTAATTACATCAAAATTTATACTACCGCTTCGGCAAGGCATAATGGAAAGTGGGATACGGGGAAGTATAGACTGGAGATTACCGCTGCTACTAATAGTATAATTGCTATATACGAGGATTATGTTCGCGTTGAAGGTTTGCAATTGAGCGCAAATCGTTCCACTAGCGGTTATCTTATTGGTTTGAATTTTAAAAATTTAGGCGCGGGTGCCACATTTTATGTTTCTAACAATATTATAAGGAATATCGGAGTTAATAATAATTACACTAATGGCGATGCCATACAACTTGGTTGGGTTACTGGCTCATCCCCTTATACTGCGTATATCTGGAATAATATATTTTATTCTGACACAGTCGATGTTTGGAATGGTATACGATTAGATGATTCTAGCTGGACTGCTTATCTTTATAATAACACCGCTTATAAGCTTTATTATTGCTTTAGAGTTGCTAGTGGCGTTGCAACCGCATTTAATCTTTTGGCTCAAAGTTGCACTGATGGTTTTAATGGCACTTTTAATTCTTCTTCTTCCAATAATGCTTCTGGCATATCAAGTGATGCTCCGGGCTCTAATCCTCAAACCGGTTCCGTTTCTTTTGTTGATTCTTCTAATTATGACTTCCATTTATCTTCCGGCGATACCATTGCTTTAAACAACGGCGTCAGCGACCCCGGCGCAGGCTTATTCTCCACCGATATAGACGGTGAAACCCGCTCCAGTTCGTGGGACATCGGAGCGGATGAATATGTGGCGACGGCTACAGCTTCCGCTCTCCATGGAGGAGACAGAAACCCGCCTCAAATAACCGGTGTTTCAGTCAAAGAGATTACTAAAGATTCAGCCGTCATCTCTTGGTTCACTGACGAATACGCTCACAGCGAAGTGAATTACGGTCTGGCTTCCTACTCCTACAACAATACCGTCGTTGATTGGGACAAATCATTGTCGCATCTGGTTAAACTTTCCAATTTAACCCCGGGAGCCATTTACCATTTCCAAGTCAGGAGCCAGGACAAGTCGGCCAACACCGCCACTGACAACTATGATTACACCTTTACCGCTCTCTCCGCCGACTCTTTCGCCCCTCAAATATCAGCCGGTTTCCCCTCCGGAATTCTCTCGGCCGGCGTCAGACAAGCCACGCTCTCTCTACACACAGACAAAGCCTCAACATGCCGTTATTCCCACCTGTCCAATGTTAAATATTCAGAAATGGG
>CAYIGM010000031.1:0-5035 GCA_964363045.1 uncultured Candidatus Saccharibacteria bacterium | reverse complement strand
GATGAGGCCCAAAGAACAGGAGACTTGCGTGGAGAAATTATTGATGATCTTGGTTACCAAACCCGCAAGGAAAATACAAAATATGAAGGCTCGCACTATGTGGAGTGTTACATAATCAAAGATGGAGTTTGTGTGGCAAAAGACAGGATAGACGTACCAATAGGGAGGATGTAAGTTGTCACTATTGTCAAAACTGTAAATGACTTATGTTTAAATGAGACAGTCCCAGAATAGCCCTTTGGTGTCTCATTTGTATCATTCACAAATTTATAGCTTCTGACCCGAGTGCCTCAACAGAGCCATCTAAAATGTGCTAAAATACCCTTATAACACCTTACTCGGGTGGTACTTAACCCGAGTACACCGCAGAAAGAAACTTCCGAATCCGAAAGGTGGGAAGAAGCCCGCGCCGAAGGCGCGATTGAGAACAATGTGGTCGTCAAGCCAAGCGTGTAAACTGTCGCCAAGATTGCTAAAGGACTTGGTGTATCCATTGAAGATTTGATAAAATAACTTTATGAATCCAGAAATACCAAAATTTAGCGGCGAACAAGAAAAACAAGAGAAAGTTATTATTACCGGTGGCACTGAAGGAATCGGCCGCGCAATAGCTACTGAACTCGCAAAGCAGAAATACGATGTCGTTATTTGCGCGCGAACCCAAGAGAGGTTGGAACAACTAAAAGTCGAAAACCAAATCGAAGGTATTCAGCTTGATTTAGGAGATACTGAAAAAATTGAAGATTTCATAAGGCAAAGTTCGAAAAAAATGGCCGGTGCCACGGTTTTGATACTAAATGCAGCTGTGCCAGGCATTAGAGAAAAAGATAATTATACTTTCAGGGTTGACCGAGATGCACAAAAGCTTTTAGTAGAATCTGCTGCTGATTTATTAAGGGTGTCTAATGGAAGGATTGTTTTTCTTTCTTCTCCGCAGGCGGAAAGTCCTATCAAGGACAATCTGGCTTACGGACAATCAAAAAGAGAAACTAAAAACTGGCTTAAAGAATTTTCTGCTAAAGAGGAAAATAAAAATATTCATATTTTTTCCGTTAATCCAGGACCGGTTGATACCAGAATGCACGATGAAGCAATTAATTACGGTGGAGCTGAAATCAGACGGATATCAATTCAGATAAAAGCCGAGGGGAAATTACGCGACCCACAACTAATCGGTCGCATAATTTCTAAAATGTCTATAACTGGGAACAAATTTAATCTGGAAACCGATAAATATGATACTCCGATTGCAAATAATGAGGTTGTTGTGATTTCAAGCGAGAATATAGATTTTGAAAAATCTTTGGTTTCCAAAGAATAAATTGCCGCCAAAGAAAAAAATGAAATTGCCCTTTCGCGACGAATTGGAATGGGACGGCGTAATAACTTAATACCTTGTAATCACCCAGTAGTTTAGAATGATTCCAAGGTATTGAGTTATTACGTATCAGATACTTTTTGCGAAGATGGATTTAATCTGTCTTCGCAACCGGGCGCTGTAATTGCTACAGCGCCTTTTTTTATTTACAAGTAATATTTTATACTGTAGTATACTTATATAATATGCTGAATCACAAAATAATAATGTTTTTAACAAAATCAAATATATGCCAATTATTAAATGGGAAGAAAATTATAGCGTAAACATCAGAGAAATTGATGAACAGCATAAAAAACTTTTCAGTATCATAGATGAATTCTACGAAGCTTCTATCACGGAGCGCGCGCCGGAGAAAATAGAAGAAACCTTCAAAAGGTTGATTGACTATGCCGATTACCACCTTAATACGGAAGAAAAATATTTTAAGCAATTTGATTATCCTGATAAAGAAGCTCACACCGCCCAGCACGATGATTACAGGAAAAAAATAAATGAATGGCATAAAAATTATAAAAGCGATGTCCACGCAAGTTCTATAAATTTAATGGATTTTCTCCAAAACTGGTGGACAAACCACGTAATTCACACTGATAAAAAGTATTCGGATTTTTTCAATAAACACGGATTGAAATAACTTGCTTTTTGAAACTATATTGATACACTCTTATCTATATCTTTATGAAAGACCACCTGCTCCCAATTTTAATAATCGCTGTTTTTATCGGGGGAATATTATTTCTTCTTTTATCAAAGGAAAATAGGGGGAAAGCGCCCGTCATAAGCGCGCCTCAAGTCCCGTCTTCTTCTATGACGGCTTCTGTTTTAGATTCAAATTAAGCCAACCTGTCAGAATTATTAAAATATGAGTATTTTAGGAAAAAATAATAAAAGAAATCCCAATACAAGCATCAAGATTCCGCCAAGCAGACTGGAAAGTCTGATGTATTTATAGCTGGCGTGAATTTTATCAAAACCATATAAAGCAAGCGCGAAGACGATTATATCATCAATCATATACATCAATATATACACGAAAGTATACCCTTGGATTTTAAAGAATCCGAGATTATTAATCTCCAATATTTTTGTGAACGCTTGCGGTATGCCGATAGAGCAGGCAAATTCTATTATATTAACGGAGAAAGCCATCCCCAATATTCCCAATACCGTAATTATAGTAAATGGAGAATCCACTAATCTTTTAATCATACCGGCTCTTCTATTTTCTGACTCTATGCTCGTGACCGGACAAGTTAATTTACTGCCGTCTTTAAAATATTTATACAAGAAATATACGCCCGCGCCGAGAGAAAGAATCGCCACCAGCGGAGTCACTATATAATCAAGTCCGATAAAATCCCAAGTCTTATACCAAACATTCAAAATAAGATAATACATCAATGATTCAGCCAAGATAAACAGACCGGCCACCCGCCACATCTTTTTCCTGTCGCCCACTTGAAGAAGAATCAGAAGAAAAGCGATAAGAACCCCAATGGCACATGGATTGAATCCGTCCACAAAACCTAAAATAGCGGCCAGAGAAATAAGCGAAAAATCCTTTAAATCAACAGCCCCGAAAAAAGGAAGATTGAAGACAAACTTCTCTTTTTGAGGCTCATCAGCGCAAAAAATACCTCCTTCCACTTCCTCACTGCCACAAGAAGCGCCGCCGTCTAAAACGCTCCCGCTTACTCCTGAGGCCATATATTCATCAATCCCAATCTCTTTTATTAAAATGTCATCTAAAACACCTTTTATCTTTGCGCCGGTTGTTTCAGCCGAATCAAACCCTTGAATTAAAACCCCGTTTATAAAGGTAAGCGGAGTCACTTTGGAGAGATTTTTCAGTTCTGCCAGCTGATTGAATCTGTCTCTATTCTCTTTCTCAGCCACATCCAAATAGACAAATTCAAAATCGCTTCTCTCTTTTTTCAAATTATTCAGAAATTCTTTCTCAAGCTGGCAATATTTGCAATCTTCTCTGCCGAAAAAATAAACAGTTTTTCTCGCCGCCCCTTCAGCCGAATAAGCGCGCGGCGCGAGAAATATCATCGCCAATAAAACCAAATTACAAACAATAAAAAAAATTTTAAATAATTTCATCTAAATTTAATAATCGCTTTTTAAATACTCTTTAATCTTCTCAGCCACAATGCGAAAAATATCTTTGAATTTCTCCTCATCCGGCTCAAGCAAAGTAATGCGAAAACCAAAAAGCTCGGAATTAAATCCAGAAAGAGGGACCACGCAGACACCAGTCGCCCCCATAAGATGATAAGCGAATCTTTTGTCAGGTAAAACGCCTTTAGTTATTTCTTCTATCAGAGCCCGCGCGCCGTCATTTTCTATATTCAGCTTCTGGCGATTATTCAATACTCCGCCTTTAAAGACGACCGACATATAGAAAGCGCCTTGCGGTTTCGGAGTTATTATGCCGGAAACACCGCTTAAAATATCGTAAGCAATATCAGCCCGTTTGCGGTATTCTTTATTTCTTTCTTTCAGATGCTCTTTATAGCGCGTGTCAGACATCACTTTCGGGATGACAAGCTGAGGAAGAGTGGTGGAACACACTTCCAGCATTTTCGCGTCAACAACAGTCTTTACATACCGGCTAAAAAGCGGGTCGCTATTTTTATTATACACTTCAATCCAACCGCACCTGGCGCCGGGCCAAGGAAATTCTTTAGAAATCCCCTTCATCGCTATCCCGGGAACTCCATCTATAACTTCCGCCAGACCAATCGCCTCTTCGTCGCCATAAGAAATATTGGTATAAATTTCATCGGAAATTATAAACAAATCATGCTCTTTGGCAATTCTTGCAATCTCCTCAAGAACTCGGCGCGGATAGACCATCCCAGTAGGATTATCCGGATTGATTATAAGAATACCGGCAATGGCTGGATTGTAATGAACTTTATTCCGCAAATCCTCCAAATCCGGCAACCAATTCCTTTCAGGCAAGAGATTGTAAGTAATATGCGGGGAACCGGCATGAGCCGCTTCCGCCGAAGAATGAGTGGAATAAGCCGGCGATGGACCTATGACGCGAGCTTCTCTGTTTAAATAAGTATAGACTTTAGAGATAGCGTCTCCCAACCCGTTAAAAAAAATGATATCTTCCGCCGTAATTTTGGCTCCTTTTTCTGAATTGCATTTATCAGCAAGAAACTGGCGAGTCGCTAATAGCCCTTTTGTCGGACAATAAGCGAAACTTTTATCATTTTCTATTTCTGTCTTGATAATCTCTTTAATCCAAGAAGGAATTTTATCTCCTTTGGCAACTGGGTCTCCTATATTCTCCCAAAAAATCTTTACCCCGAGTTTTTCCAGTCTCTCGGCAATCTCAACAATCTCTCTTATCTCATAGGTTAATTCGCCGGCGCCGGAATGGACAATATTGGTTCGCATCTTGCCATATTATCATAATGTTGAATTTTTTCCATTTTCATATTACTATTCAAATTAAAGAAGCTTCAATCCGATAATTTAACTTCTATAATATATAAACGGTGGGGTGGCTGAGTGGTTTAAGGCGGCGGTCTTGAAAACCGTTGTACTTTCAAAGGTACCGTGAGTTCGAATCTCACCCCCACCGCCAAGAATCACATTTCGAAAAATCAAGGTTGGAAGCCTCGGCGCAAAGCG
>CAYIGM010000030.1:0-5144 GCA_964363045.1 uncultured Candidatus Saccharibacteria bacterium | reverse complement strand
GCTTTGCGTTAGAATCGAATCTTATTTGGGTGTAATCTTGCGTTGGACAAGACTGTTTCTTGCAAAAATGAAAAATTATCGCTAGACTGATTATGGTCATGGTTCGTTGTAAATTAAATAATGAAATAACAATAAAATGGAGGTGTGAAGATGGAGCACTATGTAAGAACCCTGCCCTTGTTTAGTCAAGGGAAAGTGAGAGACACCTTTTCTATCCCCGGTCATGACAGTCTTCTCTTAATGGTAGCTACAGACAGATTAAGTACTCACAACATAGTGCATAGGAGTTTGATTCCTGGTAAGGGGATGATCCTAAATGCGCTATCTATCTTTTGGGTAAAGGAGATTCTTAGATATTACCCTACCCATTTGATGACTTACGGGAAGAAGATTTACGATTACCTTCCCGTAGGCGTGAGTTACCCTGAGGATCTTCATCAGCGCGCTGTTATAGTAAAAAAACTCGAGATAATACCAATTGAGTTTATATGGCGCTGTCGCATGATCGGCAGTTTATATGATAATTTTTATTCAAAAGGGAAGGAAAATCCTTACGGACTCTTTCTCCCTCTTAATATGAGAAAGATGGACTGCTTCAATGTGCCAATATTCACTCCTACGGAGAAGTCGGAAACAGATGACGCTGTTTTATCCAGTGAAGTGCGTATGAACTTTTCTCGGGCAGTGCATCTTACTCGTAAGGTTTATGAGGCGGGGAGGATGTATGCTCTGAAAAAAGGAGTAGACATAATCGACTACAAAGGTGAGGTCGGAAAAAACGGAAAAGGTAAGCATTATATCGCCGATGAGATTCTCACCCCTGACTGCTGCCGTTTCGTCTTGGGGTCAGATATCAAGATCGGAGATGATCCGAAGTGGATGGATAAAGAACTTTTCCGCATCCATGCAAGAAAAGTATGGGGTACTGGAAAAAAGGAACCCATTGATTTCCCGTCTAATGTTATAGACAAAGGATTGGAGAGATATAAGAACCTCTTCGAGGTTATCACAGGAGGGTCGTTGGAAGCTTTCCAGAAAATGGCTCTTTCGTAAGGAATATCAAAGTGTCACAATTCCCCGTCATCTTTCAGGTGATGGGGAATTTTTTTGAAAACCGGCGGGATTTAAGTTATACTATTATTTAATGGAAAAAGAGAATATAGTTTTATACAGGAAATATAGGCCTAAGAAATTTTCTGAAGTTTTAGGTCAGGACCATATCGTAAATGTTCTCCGAAATGCGGTGAAGCTGAAGCGCCTTTCTCATGCTTATCTTTTTGCCGGACCGAGGGGATCGGGCAAGACGAGCGTGGCGCGCATCCTTTCAAGCGAGGCGGGCGCTTCAGCTAATGACATTATTGAGATAGATGCCGCTTCCAGCCGGGGGATAGACGAGATAAGAGCGCTTCGCGAGGCGGTGCGGCTTTCTCCGCTGGAGTCGCCGTATAAAGTTTATATTATAGATGAAGTGCATATGCTTACCAAGGAGGCTTTTAACGCGCTTCTGAAAACTTTGGAAGAACCGCCGGCTCACGCTATCTTCATCCTCGCTACTACAGAGTTTGAGAAAGTGCCGGGGACCATAGTCTCTCGTTGCCAGAATTTCCAATTTTGCAAGTTGCCGGAAAATATTATTCAAAAATCAATTATTGATATTGCGGAAAAAGAAGGGTTTAAGATAGATGATGAGTCAGCCGGACTGGTGGCGCTCCTTTCTGACGGGTCATTTCGCGATGCGCAATCTCTTCTGGACCAGATTCTCTCCGGTGTCAAAGGGCAAGAGATTGAAGGCGCCGAAGTAAGGAGGTTTCTTGCCGTGCCACAGAAAGAGCTTATAGAAAATTTTATAATAGCTATTATAAAAAAAGAAATGGAGAAAGGGATAGAACCCATACGAAAAGTGAAAGAAGCCGGACTGGATGTAAGAATTTTTTTAAAGCTTGTTCTTCGCGATTTGCGGTTTATCTTGCTTATGAAAATAGATAAAGCTATGACGGAAAAAATAAAAGAGATACTGGGGGAGAGAGAATTTGAATTTTTGGAAAATTATAAGAATGATGAAAGCGTTTCGGTGGAATGGATTGCCAGAGCGCTTAATATTCTTCTCGGTTCTTATGATTCTTTAGGGGCGAGTTATTTGCCGGAACTGCCTCTAGAGCTTGCCCTTGTGAAGATTCTTAATCATTCGGATAGATAAATAAGTCAGAATGATTAAAGTAAATAATCTTATAGTATAATATAACCGTATGAGTAATATCCTTAATGTAAAAAATTTGAGCGTAGAGCTTGGAGGAGAAGAGGTATTAAGCGACCTCACTTTTAATATTAAAGAAAAAGATAATTTAATGATAGTCGGCCCCAACGGAGCCGGAAAGTCCGTGCTTATACACGCTCTTCTTGGGCTGGTAAAATACAAAGGAGAGATTAAATGGAAAAAAGGGATAAAAATAAGTTATATTCCGCAAGGCTTTTTCCCTCAAAAAGAGATACCCTTGAGTGTGGAAGAATTTTTTGGTTTTAAAAAGGTGAACAAAGAATATATTGAAAAAGCCCTTTTTTCCGTCGGTTTGCGCGACCCCCTTTTTTTAAAAAAGCAGGTCGGCTTAATGTCCAAAGGTCAGTTTCAAAGAGTTATGATTGCATGGAGCTTGGTTGATGGCCCTGATGTGTTGATATTTGACGAACCGACTTCCGGTATTGATCTTGGCGGGGAAGAGACTATTTATAATCTTCTGGCGGATATGGAAAAAAGTATCAATCTTACGATAATAATAGTCACTCACGATTTAAGCGTCGTTTACAAACTGGCTGATAATGTCCTTTGTTTGAATAAAAAAGCCGTATGTTACGGCGCTCCGCAGTCAATTCTTTCGTCGGAGAGTTTAAAAGAGCTTTACGGAGGAGATATTAAAGTCTATCACCATGTTCATTAATTTCATTTATTCATTAGATAATCAGTTTGTTTATAGTGTAATAACCGCGATTTTTATCGGAGGAGCGGCGGGGTATATCGGCACGCTGATGGTCTCAAAAAGGATGGCTTTGGTCGGAGACGCTCTCGGCCATATTGCCTTACCTGGCGTGGCCTTGGCCATTTTGTATGATTTCAATATTATAGGAGGGGCTTTCGTTTCTTTATTCTTGGGGATACTTCTAATCTGGTTTTTCAGGACAAAAACAAAAATCCATATGGAGGCGCTGACGGGAATCGTGTTTACTGTCTCTTTGGCTTTGGCTTTCCTTATCTTGCCCAATGGTCAAATTGAAGAAGCTTTGGTGGGAAACATTACAAGCGTAAGTCTCTTTGATATGGCGATTACCGCCATGCTTGTCATTGTTGTCTTGATAGTTATAAATAGAATTTTCCCCAAGATAATATTGGGGTCGCTTTCTGAAGATTTGGCCGAAGGGAGCAAAATAAATGTTAAGAAATACGATTTTATTTATCTTCTAATGGTGGGAATTATCGTCGGTTTGGGAATAAAAGTTGTCGGTTCTCTCCTTATCGGCGCTCTTGTCATTATCCCCGCGGCGGCATCCAGAAATTTAAGCAAAAACCTGTTTCAGTATTCATACGGAGGGATGGTGGTCGGAGTATTAAGTTGTATCGTCGGTATAATGGTTTTCAGGCTGGTCGGTTTTGGCGCCGGTCCATTCATTATCCTTACCAGCGCCTCAATATTCCTTGTCTCGCTCTTGTTTTCGTCCGAGTAGAATGGCGATAATAACTGCCAATAGTGTCATATTTTATCATAATATCGGCACAAAGGGCTAGGCTTTGACTGTTCTGATTAATTTAAGTTTTTTCGCGCGGGACCAGCTCTTTATCAGAGTTTCTCTTTTTGATGCTTCGCTTCTTGTCGTAAATTTCTCGGCATGTAAAATTTTCTTTACTTTATGCGCCCTGGTGTAATGCCCGCCAAGCCCTTTTTTATGCTCTTGAAATCTTCGCTTCAAGTCGGTGGTGATACCCGTATAGATACTTTTATCTTCACATTCTATTAAGTAGAGGCAATACATTATGTTTTTTTAAGTATCAATCTATATCTTCCCGTCTCTTCTTTATTTTGCGGGTTATATTTTATCTTTATTTAATATTCTGTATTTTTATTGCGGACAAAATGCATTGCGCCTAAGAATATAGTTATCAAAAGAGCCAAGAGGCTGAAAAATTCAATGCGTTTGCCGTCAAGAATCGCTTTGCTTGCGTATACAGTGATAAAAACAAATGTGATGTTTGCCAAAGATGTTAAAATCAGATATTTCCAGAACTGGTAGCGAATAACACCGAATACATAACCCAATTCGGTCGGCAGTACGATACGGAGTAAAAGCAACACGTGGAATCGAGTATGTTTTTTTACCGCGTTAATCAATTTATCAAAACGCTCTGCTGAAATAATATATCTGATTATCGGCCTGCCGATGCATTTACCGATATAATATGCAATAATATCCCCGATAATCCATCCTGCTAAAAGAAGCGCTATTGTTATAACCGTTCCACAAAGAGCGACAGCAATTGGTATAAGAGGCACATTAGTAAGCGGACTTAAAAGGGCTGATGCGATAGCTATAAACAAAAATATTATAAAAATCAGTAAGCGGTTTTCTTTAAAGTATTTTTCGGAAAATTCAACTATATCGTAGAAATATTCTTGAAATATTCCAAAATACCAAAATAAAATCGCGACAATAATAACAGTGCCGGTTAGAAGCAATAGTCTTTTATACATTATTATATTTTATCATAAGATAGTATTCTTAATCCAGAGTATAAGCTTTCACGCGGTAAGGGCGTATTTGTAAGATTTTTCCAATTATCTTATTTTCTCAATTCTATATTATTAAAACAGAAGTTAGCCATTAAGCTCATAAATAAATTTTATTATTTTATCTTTTGTCACTTTTTGTAGTCAATACTGTTTAAGTTTTTTCGGGCTGATTGTCGTGGTCTCAAATATATGAGGTGAGGCCTTGGCGGCCACTAAAAAAGCGGTTTGGTGTTTTAGGCACAGACATATGGCGGTTTCTCCTACAATGGAGGAATGAGCATACGTAATGGTTAAAACAATCAAAGAAGAGAGGGTGAGGTGGGTGTTGCCGAGTGAAGCGAGGCAGTGGCGGAACGATTCATTCCACAT
>CAYIGM010000029.1:0-5425 GCA_964363045.1 uncultured Candidatus Saccharibacteria bacterium | reverse complement strand
TGAAAGCGATAGCGTATCATATCTCCCCCGGCCATATTACTTGTAGAAATTAAATAAATTATTATGCCGCTAATCAGAATTATTGGCGGCTTGGTATTCGTATCCGATTTTTTAAATAATGCATAAACGCCTAAAATAGAAAACAAAAAAATTGATATCCAAAAGATTGTTCCTGACACCATTATCATTGCGGCGGCGATTTCTTTCGGGGAGAATTGAGCGATATTTTTTATTTCAAAATTAAGAATGGCATTTTTTGCTTTTTCATGATAATTGGTTTGTCCGCTTGTCGCTTTGATTAAGTTTCCCAGCGACCCCCACCATGAAGACGACGAGGAATCAATTATGAGATGTTTGAAGTAAAATGCGGTGAAATCTAGAGGGTCGGATAAGATTATATTTGCTGATTTTATTATAGTTTCAGATGTTTTGTTTAATTGTCCGGATTCTTTGAATTTCGGCAGTCCGCTCTCTTTCGGCACTTCAGCCGGTGAATTTTCAAATCCTTTTTGACTGGCCTCAAATTGCGAGGCGGTTATATAGATACTGGAAGCGTTATCCGAAGAAAGTTGCCATGAACCGAAAGATAGATAATTTCTCAGCGACCATGGAAAGAGAAGCGCTGCGTATATAAGAAACATCGCGCTTAATTGAAATAAAGTTTTTTTTATTTTATTATTTGAATATATTATTGCAATTGCAAATATCATCGGCAGAAATAAAGAAGTTGGTCTTATATGTGTTAAAATCGCAAGCATCAGTGCCATAAGCGGTATAAAATATTTTTGATTTCTATACCTGTATTTTATAAAGATGAAAGTGGCTATTAAAATAAAAAGAATATAAATAGGTTCTGTAAAAAATTGCGATGATATGTCTATGGCGTAAGGTTCAAAAGCCCATATTAAAGATACGGCTATCGCCCAAAAGCGGTTCAGCCATTCTTTGGAGATTAAATATAAAATAACAGCGCTTGCGCAGGCTATGATATGCTGGATAAATAATGCAGCCCACCAGTTTTTAAATATGCTGAAAATTACAGCTAAAAATAACGGGTAGCCCGGCATTCTTAAAGCTGTCGGGCTGATGCCGTCTAGAGAAAATAAAAATGATTTTGACAGATTTTCGGCTATTTGCAGATAATAATCCGCGGAGAGTCCTTCTATTGTAAGATTATTGGCTATTTTTAAAATAGTGAAAAAGCTATATACTATAAATACGGAAAAGAAAATAATTATTTCCGTTTTGTATTTTTTAATAAATACTAAAAACATAATAAATAGATTGAATTATTATAGATGAATTTTAAAGGTTTTACAAAGAAATATTGGTTTGCCGGCTTTATTTTGCTTATTGTTGCTTTGAATTCTTTTATATTTTTGCCTAAATACGGCGCCTGGGGCGGTCCGAGCGATGTGGAATATAATGAGATTGCGGTTAATATGGCAAATGGAAGCGGATTTTCTCTAAATGGGGCAGAAAGCATGTTCCGCGAGCCCGCTTATCCGTTTTTCTTATTTTTGAATTATAGAATTTTCGGCATCAATTATAATTTGATAAGGATAGAGCAATTTGTATTGCTCTTTTTGACAATCTATCTTACCTACGTGATTTCCGATGGAATGTTTGGCAATCTGCCGGCGAAAATAGCATCACTTACGATTGCCGTATTGCCGATTTTTCCCATCTATGCCACGGATTTTATTTCTGAAATTTTTACCGCCTTTCTGGTTCTTCTATTTACTTATTTTTTTATAAGAAGCCTAAGCTCCACAAAGGACTCACCTTTGTATTTATCTACATACAAAGGTGAGTCCTTTGTGTTATTAAGTGGGTTTGTTTTTGGCATCCTTGTTCTCACAAAAAGTATTTTTATTTTTCTGCCGATTTTTATTTTGCCGATTTATTTATTGAAAGAAAGAAAATATGGATTGAAAAATATATGCATATTTATTCTCGCTGTTTTAATCGTCGTGTTGCCGTGGCTTTATCGCAATTATATGAATTTTGGCAAAATAGCTATCGCTGACAGGGGAGGGATGCTTTTATACCTTCATTCCATAAAAAGCGAATTTAATGATAAGGAGTTAAAAGATTACGCGACGACGGCTTTTCTTGGCGAATATTTTGTTCGACTTTATAATCCAAATTTTAATATTGTAAAAGGCGAAGGGATTTATAAAATGAACGATAGGAGAATTTTATTGCTTAAAGAAGGGTTTGATTTTGCCGGCGCCGACAGGGTTATGATGAATGAAGCAAAAGGACTTTATTTGAAGCATCCTTTTAAGAATTTTTTTATAGGATTTCTTGAGGTGGTTAAAGTTAACGCGCCTATGGCGCCGAAATATTCCGTCATGTTCGCTTTTCCTGGTCATATCGGTCATTCGCTTTTTGAAAAAATCATAAAAATGGGAATCATTTTGATTATAAGGATTATATGGTTGACAATTCTTCTGGTTGCTTTGTATGGCGCAATTAAATCTTTGAAAGAGAAAAATATAGTAGCTATTTTGATTTTATTATTTATAATTTATCTGAATGGCATAATATTTTTCCTTCAGGGCGTGCCTAGATTTGTATTTGTGATATATCCTTTTTATTTTATATTTTTTGCTTTTGGTATTTCAATTATTTTAAATAAATTTTTATGGAAACAGAAAATACAGAAAATAATAAATTAAAACTTACCGTAGTCGTGCCGGCCTTTAATGAAGAGAAGAATCTTGAATTTACCGTCAGGGGTCTTTTATATGTTTTAAATGAGAAAGACCTGAAAGATTATGAGATTATTATTTTTAATGATTATTCATCCGATAAGACCGGAATTATTGCTGACCAGCTGGCTTTGAAAAATAAAAGGATAAGGGTAATTCATAACGATAAAAATATGGGTTTTGGTTATAATTATAAAAAGGGGGTGGAAGAAGCGTTAGGCGCATATATAATGATAATCCCCGGTGACAATGAGATAATCTCTTCTTCTTTCGGGTATTTGATTGATTCAATAGGTCGGGCGGATATGGTTTTAAGTTATATTGATAATGCGGAAGAGAGGTCTTGGTTTCGCAGAGTGATTTCTTTTCTTTTTGTAAAAGTTCTTAATGTTTTATTCAGTTTGAATTTGAAATATTATAATGGCATAAGCATTTATCCGGTGAATCTGGTTAGAAAGTCTATGCCCACTACTTTTGGATTCGCTTTCGCTTCAGAAATAGCGATAAAATTTTTAAAAGCCGGCGCGACTTATGTTGAAGTCCCTATGTTTGTAAGGCCGACTAATAAAACCTCAGCTTTTCGGCTGAAGAATGTCATTAGTGTCATAAAAACAATAATAGTTCTTTTTTGGGATATTAATATTAAAAAAGAGAGGATAAAAATTTGATATCCTTTACTTTTTTCATATACGATGTAGTATATTTTTGGAAGCTAAAAAATATAAAGTTCTTTAATTTGAACATAATGGAGGTGTAAAGTGCCAAGAGAAAAGGTTCTTATCATAAAGCCGGGATATTCGGAGACGTTGGTCAATGAAAATAATGAAGTAGGGAAGAATACGAGTCTTGGTGACGTCTTGAGAAGCACCGTGATACTGTCTTTGTATAAAAAAGAAGCTTTTGTGACATGGGTTGTTGATGAAAAGGCCATTCCTCTGCTTAAGGGTAATTCTTGTATACATAGGATTTTACCCTATGATTTAACCACTGTTCTCCAGCTTCAGGCGGAAAGGTTTGATACTATAATTAATCTGGAAAAAGTTCCAGGCATATGCGCTTTCTCTGATTCGCTTACCGGATGGAGGAGGTACGGCTTCAGATTCGACCCAGAGAGCGGAGATGTCCTTGCCTATGACGGTTCGCATCATGTGATGGAGCTTTGTCTGAATAAAGAAGATAAAGCTTCAAATACGAAGTTGTGGGAAGAGTTTCTTTTTGAGATGGTGGGCGCGAAGTGGAATGGCGAGATGCCCATCTTGGGCTATAAACCGAAGTCGGAAGAGCTTTTTGAGCCCTTTGACATCGGCTTTAATCATAATGTCGGCGAGAAGTGGCCGATAAAGGCCTGGCCGCTTGAATACTGGAAAGAGCTGGAAAGGCTTATCGGCGGCGGATACACGATTTCTTGGCAGGAGGGGCTTGGCTCTATAGAGGAATATATAGAGTGGATAAACTCTTGCCGGATTCTTGTCACCAATGACAGTCTTGGTCTCCACATCGCTCATGCGCTCGGCAAGAAAGTGATAGCGCTTTTCGGCCCGACGGTCAGCGGCGAAGTGTATATAAAGGATGGAGTAAAGATTTCACCGGAACCAAAGCCTTATTGTCTGCCGTGTATGAGCAATAAGTGCGAGAGGGGCAGGTCCTGTATGTACGACATCAGTCCCGGAGCAGTGTTGGATGAAATTGAGAAACTTATGACAAGATAGAGGAGGTTGCGATGATGAGAGGACTAAAACCGATACAGGTTCCGAGGTGTTATAATTACATAGCGGTGTTTTTAACACTCGCTTGTAATTTGAGATGCAGTTATTGCATCAATAACTTTGCGGGACCGGTGGCAAAAAAATGCCATAGGCATTTGAATGGCAAAGAATGGGTGGAGGGGCTTAATAGGATTATCTCCAGGCCTGACCTGCCCGTCACTTTGCAGGGTGGCGAGCCGAGCCTGCATAAGGATTTTATCTATATACTCAATAATATAAAATCCTTATTGCCGGTGGACATACTGACAAATCTTCAGTTTAATGTTCCGGATTTTATCAAGAAAGTAAATCCGGAAAGGTTAAAAAGGGAGTCGCCGTATGCGTCTATTCGGGTGAGTTATCATCCGGAGCAGATGAAATTGGCTCCTCTGCTGAAAAATGTTTTAAGAATGCAAGAGCTTGGTTTTAGTATCGGGATATGGGGTGTATTGCATCCTTCCCAAAAAGACACTATACGAGATGTTGCTCGATATTGTCTTGAGCAGGGGATAGATTTTCGCACCAAGGAGTTTCTCGGGGAGCACGACGGGAAACTTTATGGGGAGTATAAATACCCCGGGGCTTGCGATAAGAAGTTTCGTAAGAAGGTTCTCTGCAAGACAACGGAACTTATTATCGGTCCGGACGGGTCGGTGTATCGCTGTACCGCTGATCTTTATGAAGGGAGGCCGTCTGTAGGGCATATCCTTGACCCGGATTTTCAGATTAAGGATAAATTTCGGCCGTGCGATTGGTACGGCCATTGCAACCCTTGCGACATCAAGGTGAAGACCAATAGGCTCCAGCAGGACGGTCACACCTCCGTTGAAATATTGACGGAGGTGCAGGTAGTATAAGTAAATAGATTTAAAGGGGCTGGTCTTGCGTTAGACCAGCCTTGTTTTTTAACATTGTGCATTTCTTGATTTTTATGCTAGAAATAGGATAGAGAATAATAGACCT
>CAYIGM010000028.1:0-6250 GCA_964363045.1 uncultured Candidatus Saccharibacteria bacterium | reverse complement strand
AGGAATCGAACCTCCATCTCTCCCTTAGGACGGGATTGCTCTATCCATTGAGCTACGAGGGGATGTATTAATGCCACGATTTTAATCGGGGCATTAAAATTAAAAAATTATTTTATCCCCAACAAACTAGAAAGAGTCGCTTGGTCAAATCCGATAACATATTCTGGATTATTCCCTTCTTCGGCAATCTCAATCACCGGCACGCCCATTTGATTGGTCTTTTTCACCACCTCCTCGCGAGCCGCCACATCAACAGACAAATCAATCTCGCTATATTCTACCCCTTTATCGTCAAAGAAATTTTTAACCATCTTGCAATACATACAAGTCGGGGTTGTGTAAACTTTCACTTTTTTCATAATTATTGCGCTAAAAGCCTCTTAAATTGATAATATCCTCATTATACCCGAATATTCTCTAAATTCAACCTCGTCACATTGGCGTTAAAAAGCAAAATAGGTTAAAATTGAATCATAAAGTCTGAATTGTAATTTTTTTATTATGTGCCTGGCCACTCCAAGTAAAGTTATAAAAATAGATGGGGAGTGGGTGGAAGTAGAGTCCATGGACCATACCCATCGCGCCAATATCAGCCTCCTTAGAAATAAAGGGGTTAATTTGGGCGACTACCTCCTCATCCACGGCGACCTCGCCATTCAAAAACTGCCAGAGGACGAAGCACTGAAAATACTTGAGATGATAAAGACAATGCCATCTCACGAGCATAAGCATACTTGCATAAATTAATCTAAATGTGCCTCACGATACCCGGGAAAATAATAAAAATAGAAAGGAATATTGCCTCTGTTGAACGCTACGATGGCATAAAAAAAGTTAATATCTCCGCCACTCCCGGCGTAAAGACGGGAGATTGGCTTCTTGCCACGGTAGGGTTGGCTGTCAAAAAAATTAATGAAAAAGACGCGAAAGAGATTATTAACCTCTTAGAATCTCACCGCTTGATAAAGGAAAACAAGTTGTCTAAAAAATTCAAAGAGATAATAGTCAACTCAAAGAAAAGAAGTCTTGAAAAAAAAGAAATTGAGCACCTTCTGTCGCTTAATAACAAAGATGAAATAGAATCATTATTCAGCGAAGCGGATGTCGTAAGAAAGACAAGCTTAAAAGATTTCATCTGCCTTCATGGAATAATTGAATTTTCAAATTATTGCGTGAATAATTGCCTCTACTGTGGAGTAAGGGCTGAAAATAGAAATCTAACAAGACTCAGAATGAGTCCGGAAGAAGTGATAAAGACTGCCGATGAAGCTGTGAATAAAAAGGGTTATAAAATGCTCGTGCTTCAATCAGGAATGGACTTGGGCTACCAAGACAGAGAGATTGAAGCTATGGTAAAAGGGATTAAAGAAAAATGCCGAGTATTCATCTTTCTTTCAATAGGAGAAAGGCCGCCTAAAGCGTATGAAAGATTTAAAAAAGCCGGCGCTGACGGAATACTCTTTCGCTTTGAAACGACTAATCCGAACTTGTATGAAAAATATCATCCGGGCGGGATCAACAAAGGAAATAAAAAAAATAGATTTGAACTGCTAAAAAAGATGAAAGAAATGGGCTATTACATAGCCTCCGGCCCTCTCATAGGGCTGCCTGGGCAGACGATAAGCGACTTGGCGGATGACATAGTCTTCATGAGAGATTTTAAAATTAATATGGTCTCTATGGGGCCGTTTATCCCGTCAAAAGAGACCCCGTTTAAAGATGAGAAAAAAGGAGAAATGGAAATGGCATTAAAAATGATAGCTGTCTCTCGTCTTGTCATGCCTCGCTCAAGAATAGTAGTGGCAAGTTCCCTTGAAACGCTAGACAAAGAAGGTAGAAAAAAGGGCCTTCAATCAGGGGGCAATTCAATAATGTTCAACCTGACACCGGTAAAATACAGAGAAAATTATAAAATATACCCGGGTAAGAAAAGTCTCCCCGAAGAATCCTGGGAGAAATACGCGCTATTCTCCGGAGAAGAAGACAGCTACCAGATGATTGAAGACGAGATAAGAAGCGGCTTGTCCGCCAAATAACAGATTATGACAAAAGTTAAAAATATTATAGATGAAAAGAAAATATTTAAAATTATAAAAAAAACTTCAAAACCTAAAAAAGAAGTTATATTAAAGATACTCAAAAAAGCCTCCGACAAAAAGGGGCTAAAATTGGAAGAGGTGGGGTATTTATTAAACACCGAAGACCCTAAACTCATAAAAGAAATATGTAAAATTGCCGGCCAAATAAAGCAAGACATTTACGGCGAAAGGCTGGTTCTCTTTGCCCCTCTTTACATATCAAGTTTCTGCATAAATGATTGCGAATATTGCGGCTTCCACAGACGCAATCCGGATGAACGAAAGAAACTTTCCATAAAAGAGATTGAGCAAGAAGTAAAGGTCCTCTTGGACATGGGGCATAAAAGATTACTTCTGGAATTTGGTGAACATCCGCTCAATAGAATAGGTGACGTCGTTGAAGCTATAAAAACCATCTACAAGACCAAGTCAAAAAACGGAGAGATAAGAAGAGTGAATGTAAATATCGCGGCCACTTCTGTAGAAAATTACAAAAAATTAAAAAAAGTCGGTATAGGCACTTATCAACTGTTTCAAGAGACTTACCACAGGGAGACTTACAGTAAAATGCACGATGGACCAAAAGCGGATTACGAAAGACAGCTCTTTGCTCATGATAAAGCTTTTGAAGCTGGCATTGATGATGTGGGGCTGGGCGTCCTTTTCGGACTCTACGACTATAAATTTGAAGTTTTGAGTTTAATATCTCACGGGCAATACTTGGATAAAAAATACGGAGTCGGGCCGCATACATTTTCTGTTCCCCGTTTCCAGCCAGCCCCCACTGTTAAGATGAAAACTCCTTACAGAGTATCAGACAAGGATTTCTTGAAAATAATAGCCATATTAAGACTCGCAGTGCCTTACACCGGTATGATAATCTCCACCAGAGAAACACCAAAAATAAGGTCGCGGGCGTTTGAAATAGGAATATCGCAAGCTAGCTCCGGCTCCATAACCACACCCGGCGGCTACAGCGAAAAAGAAAACAGTCTAAAACAATTTGAATTGGGCGACCATAGAGACATCAATCAATTTTTAATAGATATTATCAAGCAAGGCCTTCTGCCGAGCTTCTGCACCGCCTGCTACAGAAAGAAACGCACCGGAAAAGCGTTTATGGACATGGCCAAGCCCGGTGATATCCAAAATTTCTGCAAACCAAATGCCATCTTAACTTTCAAAGAATATCTTGAGGATTACGCTCAAGATAAAGTTAGAACGGAAGGCGAAAAATTGATGAATAAATATTTGGAGCAGATTCCGAACGAAAAAATAAAAAAGGGAACCAAAAAAAGATTAAAAGCGATAGAGAGAGGAAAAAGAGACCTTTATTTCTAATGCACCGAACAGGTGATGCAAGGGTCATAGGCGCGAATTAGCATCTCCATTAAATGTTCAAGCTCATTGTGTGATTTCTCGCTGTGTTGGGCAAGCAAGGCTTCGGCGGTATTCTCCATAGAGGTGAGATTCTGCACTGTCGGCGTAATGATGTTGGCGTATTTGATAATGCCGTCCTTATCAAAGTGGACCTCATTATAAAGGCCTCCTCTTGGAGCCTCTACCGCGCCAATCCCCTGCCTGCCGGCAAGTTGGCCAGACGCATTTTTTGACGGAACAACTATTCTATCATCAATATCTTCTTTCAATAATCTATCCATAATAGAAGCGGCTTCCTCAAGCTCAAAAAGCGTTTCTATGGCTTGAGCCAAATTGTTGTGATAAGGATTTTTAAAATCCAAACCAAAAGAGGAGATGTCTTTATCATAGAAACTTTTATGGTAAAGCCTCGCGAGCGACCCAACCATATAAACATTCCCCTTGTATGACCCGAATTTAGCCGTAGAGTATTTCTTCACTTCCTCTTCAATATTCTTTTTATAATCTCTTATACTGAAAGAATCTCGTTTATTTGAAAGCACCTTGCCATCCTTCTGAGACAAAAGTTCTAAGTCAACCTGAAGCTCCGGATATTTAAGCGTGACGAAAAAGTCCGCCAGGGCTCTCGCTTTTGGAATGGCTGTTTTAACTTTCTCCAGCAAGTTGTTAAGCTCTTCTTGAGTCGGAACTTTATGGAAGCCACCTATCGTAGTGCGCGTAGGATGAACATTTCTGCCTGCCACCACATAAGCAATTTCATCGCCAAGCTCTTTTAAAAAAAGCGCTAATTCAAACTTAGCCGGGTCTTTAAAATCAAGTTCCGTTATCCTGTCTATCCCTATGTAATCAGGCAATGCCAAGAATACCGCGTGTAAGACATGGCTCTGCACATTTTGTCCAACCTGCATAAGCCGGCGGAGTGATTTTGTGGTCTCTGTAATTTTCACCCCAAGAGCATCTTCAGTGGCGGCAAGCGAAGCCAAGTTATGAGCAATAGGGCAAACACCGCAAATCCTCGGCGTAATCCAATGCATTTCATCAGCCGTTCTCCCGACCAAAATCCCCTCAAACAATCGCTCTCCTTCATGAACCTGAAGATTTACATCCCCTTTTCCCCAATCAATAGATAAAGAGCCGTGCCCTTCAATCTTGGCAATATATTCATCGGCCCTGCTTTTTACTAGATTCTTTTTGAGCATAATTTAATAATAACAAACTTTCTCCTATCTTGAAAACATCTCCGGCGCCAACAGTGATAATAACATCGCCCTTTTGAGTATTTTTAATTAAAAATTTTCCAATTTTATCAAAAGAACTGATATATTGCGCATTTTTATTATATCTTCTGATATTTTCTGCCAAATCCTTTCCGCTGATTGTCTTATCTTTCTTCTCCCGCGCCGCATAAATATCAGTTATCATAACCTCATCAGCATTATTAAAACTTCTGGCAAATTCGGCAAGCAATAATTTTGTCCTTGAATAAAGATGCGGCTGAAAAACAGCTATTATTTTTTTCTCTTTAAAATAATCTCTGGCGCCTTGAAGTGTCGCTTGTATCTCTGTCGGATGATGCGCATAATCATCATAAACCAAAACCCCTGTCTTAGTTTTCCCCTTATACTCAAACCTCCGCCAAGTCCCATTGAAGCTATTAAGCGATCTTGAAGCAATTGTTTTATTAACTTTCAATGCTTGAGACACAGACAAGGCAGCCTTGGCATTCTTTACATTATGCTTACCCGGAAATTTAAGATTCAGCCTTGCCGATATTTTAGGATAATCAATTATCCGACAGCCCGTTTTTTTTGCCGCGCTAACAATCGGCTTCATGCTCTTTCCCGACATATCACAAATAAGGACGCCATCTTTGTCGAGCTTTTTCACAAAAGAGATAAAAGCGCTCTGTATATCACGCAAGTCTTTATAATAATCCAAATGATCTTTATCAATATTAGTAATAACTATTATTTTTGGCGAAAGATTAAGAAAAGCGCGTTTATACTCGCAAGCTTCAGTAAGAAAATATTTTGATTTTCCAAAAATAAAATTACTTCCACCCTCTTTCAATATACTCCCCACCACAACAGTTGAGTTTATCTTCGCGTCTCCTAAAACTTTGGCGACCATCGCCGTAGTAGTCGTTTTGCCATGAGTGCCAGAAACGGCAATTGTATATTTCCCGGCAGACACCGCACCAAGCATTTCCGGATAACTGACAACCGTCATCTTTAGCTTTTTTGCTTTTTTAAATTCCGGATTATCACTTGAAATAGCAGTAGTATAAACAACCAAATCAACATCATCAGAGAGGTTAGAACTTTTATGGCCTATTCTTATTTTCACTCCAATCTTTCTAAGTTCAGAGAGTATGTCCGAGTCACGGATATCCGAACCGCTCACTATTTTCCCTTCTCTTTTCATCATTCTTGCAATAGCCGAAACACCGATACCGCCTATACCGATAAAGTGAACTCTTTTTTTATTAGATAAATCAATTATCATTTTTAAATTATAATTTTTTAACTTCTTTCATGAATTGTTTTCCCCTATCAAACTCGTTTTTAAACAATCCGAAACTGGCCGCCCCGGGAGAAAGGAGGATTATATCTCCTTTCTTAGCAAAACTCTTTGCCAGACACACCGCCTCCTTCATTTTGTGCACCACCGAGTGGTGCACATTTAGCTCCTTTAGAATTTTATCTGTGGCGGTACCCGGAAAAAGAATTAATTCTTTAACCTCTTTTTTTATAGTCTTTGCAAATTCTCCATAATCCAAATTCTTATCTACC
>CAYIGM010000027.1:0-7464 GCA_964363045.1 uncultured Candidatus Saccharibacteria bacterium | reverse complement strand
TATCCGATAAGTAATTTTCTTGCTTTCTCATACCACTCATTAGGAGCGTACACTATGATGCGGCGGAGATCGTCATTGCCAGGCTTTTGTTTCAAAAGCTGTTCCGAAGCCTTCCCTCTCCACTCATCAGGAGCGCCGCACACTATGATGCGGCGGAGATCGTCATTTTGAAAATGTCCCGCTCTGAACATCTGCCCCCAGTGCTTGTCAAACTCCTTAATCGAAACCAGCTTATCAGCCAGTTCTTTGGGTAGCAGGGAAACATTCCAAAAGTCCCGGACCTCTTTATCTGTGCCGCCTGTTATCTCATAGAAGACTCTAATGGCTCCATGGCCGATGACATCGTTATGAAGGCACCCTTTTAACTTCTCTCTTCCTTCTTCCGAAAAGACTTCTCTGTCTGTCAGACAGAGAATCCCGCCATTCTTTTCTATCCAAGAGATGAACTCGCACATATGTATGTCCTCCTTTTTTATTTTTAAGTAACAACGATTGAAATCGAAACTTCAATTGCTAATAAATATATCTTGTATTTGCAAATTTGTCAAGGTTTTGGGGTAATGTCCACACACATATGGCGGTTTCTCCTAAAATGGAGGAATGAGCATACATATGGCTAAAACAATTAAAGAAGAGGAGCTAAAATCTGGATTAAAGAACGAGTTATAGTGGTTAGTTAAAACACCTATATCTCGCAAGTGCCGGCTACACAGGCGAGTTCCTTCTTCACTTCAGTGTTATCGTGAGCTTCATATAAAACAATTCTGGAAAAATCAATTCTGCCGAGTTTTTTTGCCATCTCTTCATATCTTTCTTCATTAATCGCTTCATACGGAGCAAGCGGGTAGACATGATTATCTTTCGGCAAAAACGACAACCCGCCGACTAAATCCCAATTTTCATATAGCCAATTTGACACCGAGAGCCATTCATTCTCATCAACAGAAATAGTCACTGAAGGATTATGCTCGGTATAATGTTCCTTGACCATCTTCCAATGTTCAAGCTGTTCAAGAGCGCTCATATCATCTTTAAAAATAGAGCCTGAAGGAGCCTTGACCGGAAATTCAAGGACAAAAGTATACGCATCTTCCATTGTCTGCCCGACTTCCGGCTTATACGGAAATTTCTGGTCTTTCATCATTTTAAACAGCGGGTCGGTCGCCGATATCCTTACCCGCCTTATATAATACTCCGCGTGCCTTGGATGCATACCTGACGATGAATCAACAAGTTGAGAGAGTGTCCCTGAAGGCTTGATGCAGGTAATGGAAGTGGATTGATTCACCCCGAATTTCTTAGCGTATATTTTATTGATTCGCACAGCTTCTTCTCTTAATTTCTTAAGCGTTTTCTCATTGCGTACCGCCGGGCAATCCCATTGGCCGGTAATTGAGATGCCAAGCAAGCGCTCTTTCTCGCAATGTTCTTTCCATTCTTTAGAGAGGTATTTAAAATTTGTAAGCGTAGATTGATAGGTCCCCAAAATCACGGCAATGCGCATTTTCTTTAGCAAGGTCTCTTCAGTATCTTCAGCCCTGGCCACTATTTCTGAAAGATTGCAAAATTGTTTTGACTGTAAAATAATCTCCCCGCAAGGATTAACGCCCAAATCACCCAAGTATCCGTTAAGAGCCTTGATTCGCCTTTCCGGCATCGTTTTTATAAGTCCGCCCCTGTTGAATATCCCTCTTTCACCCGAACGACTTTTCATTAAAGCCACCCATTCATCCATAAATTCTTCATTGCTCGGTTTTTTCGTATAAACAGCGGAATTATTCGCTAAACTTCTTTGACTTTCAGCAAGGAAAAATTGGCCCTTTTTTGCATCTCGCATCTCAACATCATCAAGGTCGGAAAGCGATATCAAAGCGCTTCTTCTTACCCCGCCCGAAACAACCACTTCGCCTATTTTACAAATAATATCGTGAGTATCAATATTGGAAAGTCTTCTTCCTTGTTTCTTCAATATCTTCGCCCGCGCAAACTCAAGCACTTGTCTCAATGGGTCAGGACCAGATGACCGTCCGCCAAATGTCTTAAGCTTGGCGCCCGCCGGCCTTAATTTTGAAAAATCAAATAAGACATCTTTGCCGTCAAACCAAGTCTTCATCCCATGGACGATTGCATCCGCCCAGCCTTCTTTGCTGTCGGGAATTACATAAGTCGGTAATTTTTCTCCGGTCTGTTCTTTTATCTGAGGGAGAGCTTGAACATTCTTGCTCTCAACCGAAAACCCAAGTCCTGTCCCGCACATCAATATATACATAATTTCTCCAAAATCTTGAAGTTTAGTGGGAGCGATGAAAGAACAATTATAAGCGCAGACATTGGTTTCGCGCGCCGCCTTTCCGGCAAATTGCAATAATCTCATAGAAGGCATCGCTTCGTGCTTAAGAATCGCTTCCCTTATCTCTTCATATTCTTTATTGCCAATCTTATCACCCAAATTCTCTTTCATAAAACTTACATAACGGTCCACTGTCTCAACCCAGGATTCTCTTCGCCCTTCGCCTTCAACCCATCTGGCATAAGTCCGATAAAAAATAAATTCCGCCAGCTGATTCTTGAAATATTTACTGCTCTCTTCAGTAATTTTTTTTATATGTATCGGAACCTGCAATTCTTGCGCGCGAACTTGAGCTCTTCTGTCTCTATAGATAATATAAGCTTTGGCAGTATCGGCAAAATCTTCCCAAATAAGCTCGCGCTCAACGGTATCCTGCACCTCTTCAACAGTCGGAATGTAATATTTATTTTTAATATTGGTTTTATAAAGATAAAGAACCACTTTCTCGGCAATCCTATGAGCGTCAAAATCCCCTCCTTCGCCGGTAGCCTTCATCGCCTTGCCCACAGCGCTGGAAATTCTATTGATATCAAACGAAACAATTTTTCCATCGCGTTTCTTTATGTTTTTTATAAGTTTAGAAACATTTTTCGTGGCTTCAGCTCCTTTGACCATAATCTTTTTAAAAATTAGCTGTTAATTATTTCGTATTGGCATTATAGCAAAACATAGTAAGCTAAAGGAAGTGGAAAACTGCAAAAAACAACTTAAAAAAACAAATAAGCGAACTTGTCCATAATCCGGATATGGTCTGTGGAAAAATCCTTTCATTTAAATGCTAAAAATGCTATAATTTCAACAATGTTAAATAACCAAGAACAATTCAAATCACCGGAAGAAGAGATTGCCTCCCTAAAACAGCGAATTGAGGAACTAAAAATAAAATCTCCCGAAAGAATGAATGAAGCCGCCATTGAAGCGGTTAAAGAACATGTGAAAAAAACAAAAGAAGAACCGCCGTCTCAACCCCCCAGTCACATCTCTTCAGCCGAAGAAAAAGAATATGCCGCTAAAATTTTTGACTTGCAGCCAGAAGAACACGACGATAAAATATTGAAATTATTAAGACTTTCCAAAGAAAAAGGGATTCTCTACGCGATTAAGCTTATCCAGAAAACGGAAAACGAACATTTATTAGACGATTTTGAGCGCGCGCTCGCCAGAGAATTGGCGGAAAACGCCGCCAACGAGCAATGATAAATAATTTTTCCATAAATTTACCTTATGTTCCGTACAATTTGATTATAATCATCGTCATTTCAGGATTAAGTCTGTGGTTGTTTTACGGGTTGATTATATTCTTCCTTAACCGGTCAAGATTGAAACACCGGTTGATATGGTCTCTTAAAATGACGCTTGTTGAGATAACCCTGCCTCAAGAAGAAGAGCCTGACCCCAAAAAAACATTCAAAGAAATCATCTCCGCAATGGAAGAATTTTATTCCGGAATGGGAGCTATAAAAGATAAAGAAAAATCTTGGCTTAATGATAATCCGTATTTCGCTCTTGAAATCGGCCTGCCGGCAAACGGAGCGGAAGTTTCATTCTTCTCCGCCGTCCCCAGAACAAAAATACAAATTTTTGAAAAACATCTGCACGCGCTTTTCCCGCGCGCAAAATTAAAAGAAGTAAAAAATGATTACAATATATTCAAGTATGACGGGAAAAGCGCCGGCTCCGTAGGCGCTCTTTCAAGTTATAAGGTTCTCCCTATCAAAACATACGATAAATTCAACGCCGACCCGCTGGCAACGATAATCAATACATTCTCAAAATTAAAAAAAGAAGGCGAAGGCGCGGCGCTTCAACTTATAATTTCCCCCTCTCCGGATAAAACGCTTTTTAAAAAAACAAAATCCGCTCTTAATAAGATAAGAAAAGGAGAAACTTTAAGCCAAGCGCTGAAAGAAAAAGGATGGTTTGACGCCATTCTCAGCATCGTTGATGAAATATTTCTAGGCAATACCCCGAAGAAAAAAGAGGATAATTCAAACAAAAATCCGGCTGATGAAGAAATCGCCAAACTCCTTGAGGCAAAAACTTCTCGCCAAATATTCTCTTCAAACATAAGGCTCGTCGCTTCATCGGAAGAGAAATATAAAGCTGAATCAATCTTAAACGAGCTTGAAAGCGCTTTTATGCAATTTAGCGAGCCGTATGGAAATAGTCTGAAATTCAAAAGATTAAAAGGGAAAGCCTTAAACAAACTATTCTTTGAATTCTCATTTCGTCTTTTCAATAAGAAAACGAGTCTTCCTCTTAATACCGCGGAATTAACCACCATTTTCCACTTCCCGACCGGTATCACTTCTTCCCCTCACCTTAAACAAGCCCGCTTAAATGAGGCGCCCGCTCCTCAAAATATGGCGACAGACGGCATCTTGATTGGAGAAAATGATTTTCATGAAAATAAAGAAAAAGTGTTTATGGGAGCAGATGACCGGCGGAGGCATTTTTATATTATTGGGCAAACCGGTACCGGTAAAACAGGCCTGATGAAAAATATGATTGCGCAAGATATCCAAAACGGGAAAGGTGTCTGCTATATAGACCCTCACGGCAATGACCTAGAAGATATATTAAGTATTATACCCAAAGAGAGAATTGAAGATGTCATCTACTTTGACCCGGCGAATACCGATATGCCAATGGGTCTTAATATGCTTGAATATGACCCTCTCTATCCGGACCAAAAAACTTTCGTGGTAAATGAACTCTTGGGAATATTCAATAAGCTCTTTGACATGAAAGTCGCCGGTGGACCGATGTTTGAACAATATTTCAGAAACGCGACAATGTTGGCTATAGACGACCCAAAATCAATGGCGACTCTTATTGATATTTCACGCGTTCTCTCAAATAAAGAATTCCGCGACAGAAAAATTTCCGAGTGCAAGAATCCGGTGGTAAAGTCCTTCTGGCGTGATGTGGCGGAGAAAGCCGGTGGCGAAGCTTCCCTCGCGAATATCGTTCCTTATATCACGAGTAAATTTGACACCTTTATAGCAAACGATGTGATGCGGCCAATAATCACCCAGAAAAATTCTTCATTCAATTTCAGAAAAATAATGGATGATGAAAAAATTCTTCTCATCAACCTCTCTAAAGGCCGGCTGGGAGATTTAAACTCCAGCCTCCTCGGACTCATTATTGTCGGGAAAATCCTGATGGCCTCCCTCTCGCGGGTAAATATGCCGGAAAAAGAACGCAAAGACTTCTACCTTTATATAGACGAATTCCAAAATGTCACAACCGATTCTATCTCCACTATTCTTTCGGAAGCGAGAAAATACAGACTCAACCTGGCGGTCGCCCATCAATTCATAGGACAACTTGAGGAAAATATAAAGAAAGCAATTTTCGGAAATGTCGGCTCAATGGCCATTTTCCGCATTGGAGCGGAAGACGCGGAATTTTTAAAGACTCAATTTGAGCCGACATTCTCCGCGCGGGATCTTATAAATGTAGATAACTATAATGCCTATGTGAAGCTTCTGGTAAACGGGCAACCGGCAAAACCGTTTAATCTTAAGACCTTCCCATTCAAAGATGGCGACTCAACCTTAGCGGAAAAAATAAAAGAACTCTCTAGCCTTAAGTACGGCAAGCCGAGAAATCTGGTAGAAGTGGAAATAAACCAAAGTTATAATATCTAAATTTTATAAAGAAAAATATTGAGGTCCGACCCCAATACCTGAGTTAATGCGCGCAACCGCAAGTGTGGGGCGGGGTCATCTCCTTTATCCTTTTTAAGATATCTTCTTTTTCTTTATGCTCAATAGACTGATCAATCCACGGATAAAGAATATGCTCCTCTTTATTATTGTGCTCTTTTAACACTTCACCCAAGCGAGCTTCCACCTCGTCAACATTAAAATCACCGGCCTTTATCTTTTCCCTGATTCGGTCCAGTAAATCTTTAATCTCAAGATGCTCCGCTCTCATCACGGATGTCGGTCCATTATCTTTCATCCCCGTCTTTTCTTCAAATATCGGAAAAAGAATCTTCTCTTCCCATTCTATATGAGAAAAGAGCCCCCTCCTGAAAGGACAGAAATTTTGTTTCGCCTCTTGAGGATTTTCATCTTTAAGCTTTTTAAATTTACCAAACAGACCGTCCAGTCCCTTATGGTCTTCCTGCATAAATTCTTTTATTGTTTGCATATAAAAACATATTAGCATAAAAAATGGCGGTTTCAAAAAACTGAAACCGCCCACAAACTAGAACTGCCTCTATGCAAAAATATCAATCCCTTTGTGCATGGCGATAAGCTCTCTAAATGCTTTCTCTTTTTCCAAAGCAAGAATCTGCTTGCCATCAGAAAAGTCAAAATCTTTACCAAACATATTTCTTATCTCTTGAATCTTTTTCTGCGTTTCTCTCTTTAGAAAAGATTTCGACTTAAGAATCGGTGTTGCCAATTCTCTCGCCTCATCAAGCGTCATCATACTATATGCCTCCTTTTTATTATGTGTGTTATTTTTTAATAATAACAATAAACTAACAATATGTCAAATAAATTACTCTTCAATGCCGATTTAAAAAGTATGTATAATTAATTTTTCGTTAAAACCAATATATCTTGGTCCATTTTCTCGCATTCCTGATGTTCAATGCCAACAAACTCTTTCCAATCTCCAAGAAAAATATCAAAACCGAAATCATTAGTTAATTTTTTAAACTTATCTGAAGAATGAAAATATTTTACAGTCTCAGCTCCATCAAGATAACCGGAAGCTGGATCGCCTGATACTTTAAAAAATTTAACGGTAAAACTATCTTCGTCTTTTAATACGCGGATTTCATTATCAGGAAATGGCAGTCCATTATACAAAAACCGCGCATTAAATGAGTTTGTTAAAAAATTCATGATACCCCGTCAGGATGAGCTCCACCGCCAAATTCAGCGGCATAAATCGGATTATCAAAATCTTTGATTTCCTGCATTAAAACTCTGTCTGCAATACGGGCAATTCTAAAATTCTTATCATTCTGTTCAAGTTCTGCAAAATTTAAAGCAACTTCCAGAGAAAAATACATTTCCAGCCAAAAATTCCCGAATCCAAAAGGGTTCGCCACGCAGAGCGTGGCTCCTCGTTAGCCAATGCAACAA
>CAYIGM010000026.1:0-7720 GCA_964363045.1 uncultured Candidatus Saccharibacteria bacterium | reverse complement strand
AAGGAACGCTCATACATTTATAGTATAGCAAATCTGCAAAAAAAGTCAAGCAGAACAAGTTTTAACAACTACAAATAAAGCTTCTTCAACTCTTCAATCCCCTCCTCCAAAGAAACTTTCGGCTCCCAACCTAAAATATTTCTCGCCATGGAATTATCAGCTAAAGTATGCTTCGGCTCAAGACGAGGCTCGCAAAATTCAGTCGGACCGCCTATAAAAGCGGCGACTTGATTAACACTAAAGTTCCTGCCAGCGCCTATATTAAACACTTCCCCACTGCCAATCTTATCATTCTCCATAGCTAAGATATTAGCAGATATAATATCTCTGACATGAGTAAAATCGCGCGTTTGTTCTCCATCCGGCACAACCGTCATCGGTTTCCCCTCTTTCTTCTGCTTTAAAAATTTTCCTATCACCAGAGAATAAGCGCCATCTGCCCTAAAACGAGGACCATAAACATTAAAATAACGGAGGGAAACCGTTGGAAGGATATAAACTTTGCTGAACACTCTGCATTCTAATTCACCGATATACTTTTGCACGCCATAAGGACTTAAAGGATTCGGCACCATATTTTCCCGAAGAGGCATTTTATCCTGATTTCCATAAGCTGAGCTTGATGCGGAATAAATAAATTTCTTCACACCGGCATCTTTTGCGGCAATCAGCAGATTAATAGTGCCGTTCACATTAACATTATGCGTCTCAAGCGGGTTCTCTATTGAATATTGCACGCGCGGAAGAGCCGCTGCATGAAATACATATTCAGCGCCTTCAATTATCTTTTTTATCGCATCAAAATTCCTAATATCTTCTCTAAAAAAGACGGCCTTCTTATTAATATTATTTATGTCGCCATTTGAAAGATTATCTATTATATTGACATCAAAACCTCTTAAAATAAGCTCATCCGCCAAATGCGAACCTATAAAACCGGCCCCGCCCGTGACGACAATTTTTATTTTTTTATTTTCCATATTTTATTTTTTGCCAAATTACGGCTTCCGTCCAGCTTTAATCTCCTTTATATAATATTCGCCCTGTTGCTTGAATTCAGGTTTGAGCTCTATGGCTTTTTCAATCTCCGCTATCGCTTCTTTATTCATATCAAGCGCCATATAAGAAGCCGCCAAACTCACATGATACTGCGCGTTAGACGGGTCAGAATTCACAAGCGCCAGCCAAGTGTCTTTAACTTTCTCAAGATTACCCACCATAAAATAAGCTGTCGCCACCATCGTGCTTGGTATGTCTCTCCCGCCGTAATATTTTAAAAGAAGATTATTGACATATTCCTGCTTTTTTGCGACAACGGCCATTATTGCCAAATTCCTCACCGCTTCTCCGTAATCTCTGTCAAGATTATAAGCTGTTTCCGCCGCGCTAAACGCCTCTTCCGTTTTGCCGGCTTTCGCGTAAGTATCGGCTAAAGCAAAATATACGGATTGCTTAAACGGCGCTATCTCTCTCGCCTTAATAAGATTTTCAATAGATTTTTCCATTTGGCCGGATTTGCCGTATAGAGCGCCGGCAAAAAGATAATACCTCAAATCTTTAGGACTCTTTTTAATCTGGTCTTCCAGCTTATCCGTGGCCGCATTAAGAATTTTTATTTTATCCTCTTTAGAAAAAGCGTCTGAATCATTGACCTTGTTCGCATAATCCGAGAGCTGGTCCACCGCCTCAGTACTGCCGAAGGTATTTAAAGATATAACTTTATCAAAACTCTCTAAAGCCGCGTCAACATTCTTTTCTGTCCCGGCGTATCTTAAAGCATCAAGAAGGTCTTTAGCCGCCAACATCGGCTTCAAATTCACAGCATAAAGAGAAAACAATACGGCCGAAAAAGCCAAAGTGATAATCAAATATTGATAAATATCGGCATCTTCATATTTTTTATTCTCTTTTTTCTGCCCTTCGGACTGATTTTCCGTATATTTATAATGTATGTATCCTAAAATACTGAAAAATAAAAAATAAGAAGTTAAATTATCAAATACGAACAAATTATGAAATCCGTAAGCAATAAACAGATAGCTAAACAAAGCCAGCTCCGATGAATTTATTTTTTCTCTCTTATATAAACTGAATACCGCGTAAATAGCGGAAACAAATATGGAAAGATACGCCAACAAGCCCAAGGCTCCGGCATTGATAAGCCAATCAAAAAAAACATTATGAGCTCTGTCAAACCATTGTTCTTGCCCCCAAAGTTTCGGATTATAATACTTATTAAACAAAAGATTATAATTCTCCGGTCCCCAGCCCAAGAGCGGGTGTTCTTTAAATCCCTCTAAGGACATCTCCCATATTAAAAATCTGGATTCAATGGTTTTTTCCTTAAATGATATTGATGAAAATCTGTTCAAGACGGGGCTTTTCAAGACAAAAGCCGAATTCCTAAATACCAGAAAGAGCGCAATTATCGCAATCATCGCGCCCATGGCGCCAAACACAGATAAACGAATTTTTTTATTCTTTGATGATAACCCGATAATAATACCCAAAGTGACAATGCCAAAAATAAACCCAAGAATAGCCCCTCGAGTCGCCGTATAATAAAGTATCGGCAAATTAATGACCAGAAGCGCGGCGTAAGCGAGTTTCATCTTTAAGCCAGATGATTTGACAAGAAGAAACCCAAGGATAAAAATCTGAAATATCACGAAAATAGCCAGATAAGTGGCATTACCCAAAATGGAATCGAGCCTCTCCGCTCCTTGATGTATATTGAAAAACCCGAAAAGCTGACCGTACGCATACAAAACAACAAGCGTGCCGAAAGTTATAATACTGCGGAAAAGCCAGAGCCAATCATTTTTAAACCGCAATACAGAAACAGTAATGAGAAAATACAAAAACAGATGAATGTGGCCGATAAGACCTTCCATCCTTTCAAAATTAGACCAAAAACTGCGATAAGGATTCTCGCCAAAGATTGTCGCCAAAGAAAGAATAAATAAAGTTGCAGTCAGGGCAAAAATTACCGGCGACTTTTTGGGGCGGTAATCCGCGTCAAACACAGCCAAAACAACCCATAAAAGAAACAGTATTTCAACAACTATTCTAAAAAAGAAATTCTTGCCGGTTATAAAAGGAAAGAAAAACAAGCTTGATGCGATTAAAAAACAAGCCGGCAATATAAAAATGCCGATTTTAACCGCGTAAGACAATATTTTCAAACTTTTTTGGTCCATTTGATTAATATTCTATAATCTTGATAACCTGAACGGGGCAAACATCGCAAGCGTCTTTATTGCAGCCAATCTCTTTAACATCCAGCTCATAATCCCCTTTTTCGTTTCTCTTTCCGCCTATTATCTCCGCCTTATTATTATCGCCCATCTTCCAAAATTTAGGACAAACAACCACGCAACTCCCGCAGCCTATGCATCCTTCGTGCTCCTGATATATTT
Source organism: uncultured Candidatus Saccharibacteria bacterium (assembly GCA_964363045.1). Lineage (GTDB taxonomy): Bacteria > Patescibacteriota > Minisyncoccia. The sequence goes on along the minus strand of CAYIGM010000026.1, from coordinate 4,301 downwards.
TTATTTTTCCGCTCATGCTATCCATATAAAATATAACAATCCGAAATAATTGTCAAAATGTCAAAATAAGTATAGAATTTAATTGTTTATGAAAGGCAACCAAAACACAGAGAATATTGAACCGGAACTTCTTCAAATATTAGTCTGTCCGGCCGATAAGAATAAACTTGAATATAATAGCGGTGAAAATACTCTTTTTTGCCTGAAATGCGCGAAAAAGTATGAGATAAAGAACGGCATACCGATACTTTTAACTGATTAAAATATAATAATTAACATATGGTCAAATTTTCAATCATCATACCAGTCTACAATGAAGGAGAGGGCGTGAAGGATACGATAGAAGACTTGAAAGATTTTCTGGAAAAAAGCGAACTTAAAGCGCTTTACGAAATAATAATAGTTGATGACGGCTCAACGGACGGCACTTCTGAAATACTGAATAAAATCTCAGGGATAAGACTTATAAAACACAAAAAAAATAAAGGATATGGCGCAGCTATCAAGACGGGCGTGAAAAATTCAGAAAATGATTATATCTGCATCAAAGATGCCGACGGAACATACCCCAAAGAAGCGATAAAAGACCTTCTTTCATTTATGCCTGAATATGATATGGCTGTCGGCGCGCGTCGCGGAGAAACCATAAAATCACAGTCCCTTCGCAATTTTGCGAAATTTTTCCTTATTTTACTGGTAAAAATACTTACCGGCATAAAAGTGCCGGATTTAAATTCAGGATTGAGAGTATTTAAAAAAAACCTCTTTAACGAATACGAGCATCTTTTTCCGGAAGGATTTTCCTTAACTACCACCATCACCGTATGTTCAATAGCGAGCGACCGCTCTGTGAAATATTTACCTATAGACTATTACCCAAGAAAAGGTTCATCAAAAATACATCCAATTACAGACACTTATAATTTTTTTATAATAATACTAAGAACTGTCCTTTATTTCAAACCCTTAAAAATTCTTATGCCTATCGGGCTTGGGCTTATATTTCTTTCCGCGGCTATAGCAATATTTAGCGGTTTATTTTTAGAAAAAATCCTTGATACAACCGCCGCTATTATCTTCATGAGTGGCGTACAAGTATTTATTCTAGCGCTTGTTGCCGATCTCATTGTAAACAAATTCAAAAAAAATGAATAAAAAAATATTCTCGCTTAGAAATCTCATCCATTTTGTCGGAATTTTTATTTTTATCTTTATATTTATATTATTTAAAATAGATATCAAAAAAAGCCTTGAAATTATAGCCGGCTCAAACCCTTTTCTTGTCATTATAGCTCTTGTTGCAGGCATACCTCCCATAATCCTGAGAAATTTAAGATGGCAAAAACTTTTAAAAAACAAAGGGGTAATAATAAAATTTTCAGAAACTTTTCTTGTTTATTTTTACGCTGTTTTTTGGGGGTCTATAACCCCTGGTAAAATAGGCGAATTTTCAAAAATAATTTATTTGAATAAAAAAGGAGTGCCTTTGAAAATATCAACGGTAAGTGTGATTTTTGACAGACTTTTTGACATAATAACTATTCTGATACTTGGTTTTTTGGGCCTTTTTATTTTTTTCAGAAATCTTAAAAATATCATCTACATATTCTTAATAATCGGAATGATTATTCTATCATTTATATTCATATTATATTTCAATAAAAACTTTATCAAAAATACACTAGAAAAAATAATATCAAAACTCCCTATAAAAAACAGCTCCAATGTATCTGAAGAAATTATAGATAATCTTTTTAATTCGCTTAAAAAACCCGGATTTATCCTTTTTTCAGGGACAATAATAAGCATTGCCGCGTGGGTAATGTATTTTTTCCAATTATATATTCTTTCAAAAGCCATTGGCATCAATCTCGCCTTTATTTTAACTTCCGCGATAATAGCGATAATAACAACATTAAACCTGATACCAATTACGGTATCAGGCATAGGAACGCGTGATTTGACCTTAATGCTATTATTTTCTCAAATAGGATTGGGAAAAGAAGAGGCTATCTCTTTCTCAATGATGATTCTTTTGACTTTTGTCGCAGGCGGATTATTTGGCTGGATTTGCGGTTTTTTTCTTGAAAAACATCCACCTCAAATGAGCTAAAGCGGTATCTGTTAAAACCTTTATGTCATGCCACCCTTTTATGGCTTTCAAAAGATTCCAAATGGCTCTTGGTCTAAAATAATATTCTTTATAAGCTTGTTTCATTGCTCTGACGATATCATCTCCTGAAAAATCAGGATAATCCACAACAGCTGAATAATTCTGGTCAAATTCTTCCCAATTGTTGCTTTTAAGCCATCCTCTTTCTACAACAAGATTATAAAAATCGGTTCCAGGATACGGAGTGGCTACCGCAAAATTAGCAAGAGCCATATCAAGCTCCTTGGTTAAATTTATAGTTTCTCGCACTGTTTCATTATTTTCACCCGGAAGTCCCATTACAAAATAACCCCAAACTTTCACGCCGGCATCATTAGCCATTTTAACCGCTTTTTTGATCTGCTCCACGGTAATCCCTTTATTGGATTTATCCAAAACTTTTTGAGAACCTGATTCTATCCCATAAGCGACCATATAACAGCCAGCTTTTTTCATCCACAAAAGAACTTCTTCATCTATTGTGTCCACTCTACTATTGCATATCCATTTTATCTTCAATCCGGAATCAACAATCATCTTGCATAAATTGATAACTTCTTCTTTATCCACTGTAAAAGTATCGGAGTGAAAAAGAATATTTTTAACGCCTAATTTTTTAAGGTATTGAAGTTCTTTAAAAATACTTTCCGCTGACCTCTGCCTAAATATCCTATTCCAGGCAATTGGTGAACGGCAAAAAATACAACGGAAAGGACACCCTCGGCTTTCCATGACAAAAGTGAAATTCTTACCTATAAACGGCAAATTATATTCTTTAAGTGGCAAAAGCTCATGCAGGGGAATGGGCAGTGAATCAAGGTCTTTTATCAACGGGCGTTTTTCATTGATTACGATATTATTATCTCCGCTTCGCCAAGCAATGCCTTTAACGCCACTCAAATCCTTTCCTTCTTCCAGAAAACCGATTAGCTCGCGCAAAGTTTCTTCTCCTTCCCCCATAACTACATAATCAACATATTTGAATCTCTCCATGCTCTCTTTTGGCAACGCGCTCACATGCGAACCTACAACTATTGTTTTTGCTCCGAGTTTTTTCGCTTCCTCAAGAACCTTCATATCATTCGTAAGAGTTGAACTTATCACATTTGAAAGAACATAATCCGGTTTTTTCTCTTTAAGAAGTTTTTCAAACTCACCCCAATAAATTTTTGAAGCTATGCAATCCATTATATCTACATCAAATCCGGCATTCCTCATCACTGCCGCCAAATAAGCAAGATTCGCCTGAGGCCAGATAATCTTCTCTCTCGTCTGCCTGCCTGAACGGTCAAGATCGCGTATGATTATTATATTTTTATCAGGAGTTGGCGGATTTATAAAAATTATTTTTTTCATATATTTATATTTTCTTCACTGTCGCTGAAATCATTATACAGAATGAAAGTTTTTTTACAACAGGGATACGGCTTAAAATTCTATCTATATTTATTAAAAAAGGAGTAAATAACTTCTTTAACGGGACAAAACGATAAATATCAAGCATATCCGGAAAACCAAGCAAGGCATACCCGATATAGCCGAAATAATCCGCATTTTTTATTTCAAACTCTTTTTTCATCATGGATAAGAGATCCGAGTCTTTAAAATTTTTATGGTCTTCTGAAAAATGATCGCCATGCTTCATAAGCCGTCTGGGAAGATCGTTTATGAATGTTTTATTTGTCTCAACAAAAATAATCTCGCCGCCCGGTTTCAACGCCCTCTTTGCTTCACGAAGCGCTTTTGGCACATCTTGCAAATGATGCAAAATGGAACGTCCATAGATAACATCAAAAGAATTATCGGAAAAAGGCAGATTCTCCGCATCGGCGCAAACTAATCTCTCTGCGCGCTTCTTGGCATGAGACAGCATATTGAAAGAAATATCATAGCCAATGAAATTCTCAAAACCATTCTTTTTCAAAAATTCCATCATCTCCCCCGTCCCACAGCCAGCGTCAAGTATAAGCCCGCGTGGAGAAACACTCTTAATCATCTCGGAAAACCAAAAATCATGATATTCTCTAGCATAAAGCTTACTATGACGAACATTCTCATAAAAGTCCGCCACAAAATCCTGAGTTTTTATCTCTTTTTGTTTATCCATATTTATAAAAGAATTTACTTAGTCTATATTAAAAATATTAAA
>CAYIGM010000025.1:0-8022 GCA_964363045.1 uncultured Candidatus Saccharibacteria bacterium | reverse complement strand
AATGGTTCAATACCTATGCAACACCCCTAATTCAACAATCAATGCCATCCGCAAGGTCTCACCTTGCGGAGCCCTGAATTAAAGAGATTTTGCCGAATTTTCCATCATAGCCGGGCTCTATTTTTACTTTTCCTTTTCTGGCTTTATCTATGGCGCCCGCTATCTCTCTTCCGCCTATTTTTTCCAGTTCCTTAATCGGAATATCAAGAAGAATGCGGAATTCACTTCCGGCGGATTCAAGTAATTTTTCATAAATCCCTGTCACTTTTTTTGATTTTACGCCGACTTGCTCAACTTCAGCGATAAGCTCCGCAAGAGGGATAATATTTTTATAAGGAATATAATTTTTTGGTTTTTTGCCGGGCGTCCTATCCGTCAATTCATTTATTCTGTGAAGTACGCCCATCGTCAATCTCTTGTCGCAGACCGGGCAGATATCGCTCTTAGATATCCTCGGGTCTGTTGATACACCGCAATTTCTATGTCCGTCATAATGATATTTCCCTTCTTCCGGAAAAAATTCTATAGTGGAGAGAAATTTTTTTGGATTTTTGCTTTTTATCGCATCCATTATGCCGTCATAAGAAAGTTCCGCATCAAAAATATTCGCTTCTCGGCCTATTTTTTGAAGAGAGTGCGCGTCAGAATTTGAAATAAGCGAAATTTTATCAAGATTGGATAACTGCCAGTTCATTGCCGGGTCCGAAGAAAGACCCGTCTCAATGGCAAAAATTTTATCTGCCAATTCTTCAAAACATTCCTCAATGGAATCAAAGCCGGACATTGAGCCGAAGACAGAAAACCACGGCGTCCAGGCGTGAGCCGGAATAAGGACAGACTTCTCGTCCACCGCAAGTATAATCTTTAAAAGCTCTTTGGCGCCAAGACCCAAAATAGGCCGGCCATCTGCTTTTAAATTTCCTATTTTTGACAATTCTTTATTGATTTTCTCGGCTGATTCTATGCTGGGGGTAAAAATAAGATTATGAATTTTCCGCACTTTATCGCCCTTCTTATAAATACTTGAAATTTCAGCGCCTAAAATGAAGCGAACAGGAAAGTCCTCCTTCGTAAGAATTTCCCTCTGTGGCCGTTCTGGAGAAGGAGGACTTTCCTGTTCGCTAACTGAATTTTTTAAAATAAAAAGTCCTTGCTCCGCAGAGATTAATTCTTTCTTTATGCTTTTAATCCACGCCGGATGAGTAAAATCGCCTATTGATATCACATTGACCCCTTTTTTCTTCGCCCAAAGCGCTATGTTCGGCAAAGTCATTTCGCGCGAAACGGCTCGCGAGTATTTGGAATGAATATGTAAATCGGCGATTATTCTCATAACATTCACATTTATGGAACAAGTATTACAGAATCGCCGTTTTGAGGAGATATGGCGTTAATATTGAAATTATCCCGTATTTTTTGAACAAAGCTCAATGAAGCTTTCGGTTCTCCTTGGACCACGAAAACCTGTTTTAGAGTTTCGGAATTTTTCTCCACAAAAGCCATTAAACCATTTATATCCGCGTGAGCGGAATAACCGCTTAAACTTACGATTTTTGCCTTAATTGAGACTTCTTCTCCCAGAATATTTATTGATTTTGCTCCGTCTTGAAGTCTTCTGCCTAATGAATTTACGGCCTGATAGCCGGCTATCAGCAAAGTATTCTTTTTGTCCCTTAAATATAATTTTTCATGATGAATTATCCTTCCGCCGTTTGACATGCCGGAGCCGGCGATAATTATTTTGGGCGACGGTATGCTGTTGATGGCTTTTGACTCTTGAGCTGATTCGGTGAATTTAAGCCCGGGAAATTTAAAAACATCATCACCGGAATTTATAATATATTTTGCTTCTTTGTTGTAATAATTTTCATAATGCTTATAAATAGTAGTCGCTTTTATCGCCAACGGAGAATCAAGGAAAATCGGCACCTGTGGTATCCTTTTGTGTTCAACCAATTCGTTTATCTCAAAGAGGAGTTCCTGCGTCCTCTCTAGAGAGAATGCCGGGATAAGAAGCGCGCCACCGGCGCTAACCGTATCTTCAATTGTTCTTTCCAGTTTTAATTTGCGGTCAGCTCTTTCTTCATGTTCTCGGTCGCCGTAAGTGCTCTCTATTATTAAAAAATCCGCGCCCTCCACATCATCGGTTTTTCTTAAAAGCGGCGCAGGGGAATTGCCCAAATCGCCCGTAAATACCGTCTTTTTGCCCTCCGCGTAGATTTCAACAACACTGGAGCCGAGTATATGCCCTGCGTCTTTTAAAATTATGGCAAAATCGCCGACAGCTAATTTTTCATAATATTCCAGCCCTTTCCACTTGCTAATGGCGCTCTCAATATCTTTTTCTTCATAAGGCGCTTCTGTTCCATCGTATGCGGCTTCGTGCTGTAAAATGGCGAGGGCATCTTCCAACATAAGCTTAGCAAGCTCTCTAGTGGCTGGTGTGGAAAAAATTTCTCCTTTAAACCCGTTTTTGACAAGTATTGGAATCCTGCCTATATGGTCCATATGAGCGTGAGTGACAATAAGAGCGTCTATGGTTTCAAGATTGTATTCAAAAAGAACGTTGTTTTTTTTCTCTCGGTCTTTTGAGCCTTGAAACATACCGCAATCTATAAGTATTTTGGTCTCTCTGCCGGATATTTTATTTTCAAGAAGATAATTGGCGCCAGTTACCTCTTGTCCGCCTCCATAGAAATAAAGTTTTAGCATAATCATATTTTAACAGAATTTCTTTTTAATACCAAAAAATTATTTTAAATAAAAACACCATCCGCCAAACGGCGGATGGTGTTTTTATCGGCTATTTGAGAAGTGAACTCCTAGGTTGTCTCCACATGGGTGGAAGCATAAAGCGCCAAGGCGTTATATGACTTATCCTCCCGAAAACAATTATTTGTTCTAGAAGTTTATGTTCTCAAACAACCTATTTATATTATAATCCCGATACAAAAAAATTCAAGTAAAAATTTTCGGCAAAAAAGCCCTTATTCCGCTTCATATTTTGAATAGAGAAAATCAAAATCTATTTTTTGATAATCAAACAATTCCTTCTCTTTAAAAAATCTTTTTATCTCCTCCTTGGCTATTTCTACGGAGTCGGAAGCATGGACAAGATTTGTCTGCATACTCATTGAAAAATCACCCCTAATACTGCCGGCATCGGCTTCATAGCCCTTAGTCGGACCTACGATTATTCTGGTTGTTGATACGGCATTTATACCTGAGAGCGCCATTATGACGACAGGGCTTGATTTCATATAATTCTTCAAGTCGGTAAAAAAGGGCTTGTCTTTATGGTGGCAATAATGCTCTTCCAGTATCGCGTCTTCAAGCTGAACCATCTTCATCCCGATAATCTTTAATCCCTTCCTCTCAAAACGGCGGATTACTTCTCCCAAAAGATTCCTCTGCAGAGTGTCCGGTTTCATTATTATCAATGTCTTTTCCATATAAAACCATTGTATCCTTTTGATGCAAATTATTCAATATACAATTTACTCCCGTCACTTCTTATTTTTATAGTTCCAAGTTCGTCAGTGCGAAAAACCGGAATACTGAAACTTTCCAATCTGTCCATCACTTCTTTATGCGGGTGACCGTACGAATTACTCTTTCCAGCGGAAATTATGGCGTAATCCGGATCAGTGTAGCCCAAGAATATTTCCGAACTTGATGTTTTAGACCCGTGATGCCCGACTTTCAGCACATCAATTTTAAGGTCATCTTGATAAATAGAAGCCAGATAATTTTCTATTTTCTGCGGTGAATCGGCGGTAAAGAGGAAAGAGTTTTCTCCATAAATCAGACGCGCCACTATGGAAGCTTCATTAGTGTCCCAATCTTCCACATTTTGGTTGGGAAATAATATCTCCAGATAAACATTTTCATCAAGATTTATCCTCATTCCACGCCGAGCCAATACAGTTTGAATATTTTTTTCACCAACAACTCTTTTGAATTCTTTATAGGTGTTCGTGCCGGATTTAACCCCGGGCTCCATCACCACGCCCACATCAAAATTATTTATAACCTCCGGCAATCCGCCTATGTGGTCGGCATCCGGATGAGTGGCGATAATCGCATCAATAGACCTGTCATAGAAAGGCATAATCTTGCCAAGCTCTTCAAGCACTTTTTTGTTTCTTCCGCCGTCTATCAGAATTTGATTGCCGTTCGGCGCTTCTATAAAGATAGCGTCGCCTTGCCCAATATCCAAGAAAGCAACCAGAAGAGTGTGGCGCGTTTCGGCATAAACGGCATACCAGATAAAAAAAGTTGAAAGAAAAAGGAGTCCAAGAAAATAATATCTAAGATTTTTCTTCAAATTCCACATTTGTATGATTATAGCATTATCTTTTAAACTCTAATTAAAATTATCGAGGTTCAACCTCGATAATTATTTGACACTCGTTTTTAACCTGCTATCCTAATATTATTATGTTGATACCAACTGTTATAGAAAAATCACAATTCGGCGAAAGGGCTTATGATATTTATTCCCGTCTTTTAAAAGAGAGGATTATTTTCCTGGCCGGACCTATCAACGACGCTGTGGCAAACACTGTCGTGGCGCAACTCTTGTTCCTTGAGTCTGAAGACCCTAAGAAGGATATAAGTCTATATATAAATTCTCCCGGAGGCTCTGTCTCTGCCGGGCTTGCCATATATGATACGATGCAACATATCAAATGCGATGTTTCAACTATCGGGTTGGGGATTGCCGCTTCCATGGGAGCGACACTTCTTGTGGCCGGCGCCAAAGGGAAACGATTTATACTCCCTAACGCGGAAGTTATGATGCATCAAGTAATGGGCGGGGCTGAAGGGCAAGCCGTTGATGTGGAAATACAGGCCAGACAAATTCTTAAGGTTAAAGAGCGAATCAATCAAATTTTGGCCAAGCATACTGAACAGCCGATCGCTAAAATAGAAAAAGATACGGACCGCGATTTCTATATGAACGCTGAAGAAGCTAAAAATTACGGCGTGGTGGATAAAATAATAAAACCGCGAATTTCAAACAACGCTAAATAATTTTTTCAATCAAGCTCTTGCCCGTCATCTCAAGCGGTTTTGGAATCGCCAGCAATTCTAATATTGTCGGCGCGACATCTATCAATATGCCACTTGTCTTTTTATATTTTTCTTTTATTTCTTTTTGAGAAAATGGAATATTTTTCTTAAAATCAGCCCCTATAAGATAGAAAGGGACGGAATTAGCGGTATGTTTAGTCCTTTTTTCTCCGGTTAATTTATATATTTTTTCTTCGGCATTGCCATGGTCTCCGGTTATGATAGCGACACCTCCCGCTTGCAATATGGCATTAACCGCCCTCCCGACTTCTCGATCTAAAACCGCCAGAGCTTTAATAGTGGCTTCAAAATTTCCGGTATGCCCGACCATATCGGCATTGGCGAAATTCGCAAAAATGAAATCATATTTTGCGATACTCTTTATAATCGTATCTGCCACTTTATCCGCTGACATCCCGGGCTTATCCGCAAAACTTGCCACCTTCGGAGAATCTATGAGAACCCTGTCTTCGTTCGGGAAAGGCTCTTCTTTTCCGCCATTGAAAAAATATGTCACATGGGCGTATTTTTCCGTTTCAGCTATATGAATTTGGCTTAATCCGGCTTCTGATACCGCCCTCGCCAGCGTCCAATCGTTTTCTATCGGCGGAAAAATAACCGGCAAATTAAATTTATCGCTATATTCCGTCATTGTGGCAAAAAATAAATTAGAAAAATCTTTTTTTGCGAATTTATCAAATCCTTTATCAATAAAAGGCCGGGTCAGCTGTCTGACGCTGTCTTCGCGAAAATTAAAAAATATGACCGCATCGTTATTCTCAATTCGGCTATTTCCCCCGCTCAAACCTGGAGGTATAGATTCATCAGTCATCCCTTTGGCATAATTCTCATTTATATAAGCGGAAGCGGATTCAAATTTATCTCCTTTTCCTTCCACCAGCAAATCGTAAGCGGTTTCCGTATTCTCCCAATTGTCATCGCGGTCCATCGCATACTTTCTCCCTATCACCGAAGCGATTTCAGCAAAAGGATATTGTCTTTCAAGATGATACTCCAGTTCTTTAAAAAACTCCGCCCCTTCTTTAAGCGAAGCGTCTCGTCCGTCAGTAAAAAGATGCAGAAAAACTTTTCCGGCTTCTTTTTGTTTTGCATAATCCAAAAGAGCGTATAAGTGGGACGCGTAAGCGTGGACCGAGCCTGACGAAAACAGCCCCACCAGATGCAAGCTGGGTTTTTTATCATCCGGCGAATCTTTGATATGCGAAACAGTCTTTTGAAGAACATCATTGGCAAAGAAAGAACCGTCATCTATCGCCACTGATATTCTCGGAAGGTGGGTGTATATTATCTTTCCTGAACCCATCGTCAGATGGCCGACTTCGCTATTGCCGGGCTCGTTCCAAGGAAGCCCAACGGCCGTGCCTGAAGCTTGAAGCGTCGTGAAAGGATAATTCGCTTCAGTTTCTGAAAAAAAAGGATGATTGGCCAGTTCCCACGGAGATTCAATGATATTGGCGCCCACACCAAAACCATCCATCACTATGAGAGCAACCGGTTTGTATCTTTTTTCTGTAGTTGGTATTGCTGTTTCCATATTATTTATTAAAATATATCATTTTTGGAAAGTTCCGCCAAATTTTGCTTTGAGTGGCATATTTCTTGTGGAATCGCATAATCTTGCTAATTGAAATAAGCCGTGATATGGTTAAAATATTGAATACTTATTATTTAACAATTAACTTTGTATTAAATTCGTTTATTTTTATGTTTATTTATCTAAAAAATACGGTTTTAACGGAAAATGCGAATCAAATACTAAAAACTTATGATATCCTTAAAACTAATGATGGTATTGGCGGGTATTTCCGCCGTTATGGGAGTGGGGCTGGGCTATTTTCTAAGGTACTTAATCGCTCTGGGAGAGAAAACTTCGTCCGAAACTAAGGTCAAGCAATTACTTTTAGACGCTAAAACTAAAGCGCAAGAGACTCTTGATGAAGCTAAGAACAAAGCTGATACGCTTATAGAATCCGCGAAAAATGAAGAGAAATCAGCCCTGCTTCAAATCAGGAAGATGGAAGAGCGGATTATAAAAAGAGAGGAGCAGGTTGAGAAACGCCACACCTCGCTTGAAAAAGAGGCGGAGGAGATAAAAGAGAAAGTCAAAAAAATAAATAAAATCAAAGAAGATGTTGATAAGCTGGAAGAGGACAAAAGGAAAGAGCTTGAAAGAATATCTTCTTTAAGCGAAGGCGAAGCCAAAGACCAGCTTTTAAAAAGTATTGAGAAAAAATACGAGGAAGATTTATTGATTAGAATAAAGAAGCTTGAAATTTCAGGCCGAGAAGACCTTGAAAGAAAAGCGAAAGATATTCTTTCAAGCATAATTCAGAGACTCTCTTCTTCAACTGCGTCTGAAGTGACTACGACAACGGTTTCCATTCCGTCAGATGACCTCAAGGGTAAAATTATCGGAAAGGAGGGGCGCAATATCAGAGCGCTTGAAGCGGCGGCCGGAATTGAGATTATTGTTGATGATACGCCAGGCACGGTGATTATATCCGGCTTTGACCCGGTGCGAAGACACATTGCCAAAACAGCGCTTGAAAATCTTATTCTGGACGGTCGTATCCAGCCGGCTCGCATAGAAGAGATGGTGGATAACGCTCGAAGGGAAGTGGATAAAATAATAAGAGAAAAAGGAGAACAAGCGGCTTACGAAGCCGGCATCTTCGGAATTGACCCGAGACTCTTATCGGTTTTGGGAAGACTCTATTTCCGAACGAGTTATGGACAAAATGTTCTTCAGCATTCCATAGAGATAACGCATTTGGCCGGAATGCTGGCGGAAGAACTGGGCGCCAATGTCCTTATCGCCAAGAAAGGGGCGCTTTTCCATGACATAGGCAAAGCTATGGACCACGAAGTCCAAGGCACTCATGTTGAGATAGGCAGACGTATTCTTCAGAAATTCAATATTGAAGA
>CAYIGM010000024.1:3707-8738 GCA_964363045.1 uncultured Candidatus Saccharibacteria bacterium | reverse complement strand
CTTTTTTGCAGTTTTTGAATAGTCGTTAAAAGAGGACCGGCCAAAAAGATGGAAGAATAAGTTCCGAAAATAACGCCCGCCAACATAGCCAAAGAAAACATTTTAGTAGAATCACCGCCCATAAAATAAAGGAAAATAAGAACTATAAATACGGTCAAGGAAGTATTTATGGAACGGGCGAATGTCTGCCTTAAACTTATCCCCACTGTTTCATCAAAATCATTTGATATTTTTAATTTAAGATTCTCCCTTATTCTGTCAAAAATGATAATTGTATCGTGAACTGAATATCCCAAAATAGCAAGGAGCGCCGTTATAAACAACACATCAACTTCAGCGCCAATGTAAGCGAAAATGCCGATAGGTATAAGTATGTCATGTATAAGCGCCACTATCGCCACCAGTCCATACTTCCATGACGCTACCGGACGCGATACATTGCGGAAAACAAAAGAGATAAAAAGGATTATCAATATCACCACAACAGCGATAGCCGCCAAGGCCTTGCTCTTTAATTCTTCTCCTATCACTGGGCCTATTGAATCAAACTTCTTTTCAGTGACATCATTCCCCTCTATTTTTAAAAGAACTAAAAGCCGTTGATGGTCTTCCTCGTTTATATTAGCCATACGCACGACAACCCCCTTCTCTCCGATGGGCTGAAGGCGAAATGACGCAAAACCGGATTTCTCTATGTTATTTCTCAATAAAGAGACGTCAGGCGCTTTATCCTTATATTCCGCCTCAAGCAATGTCCCTCCGGTAAAATCCATCCCCCAATTCAATCCTCTATTAAATATGGTAAAAATACCGCCGGCTATAAATAAAACGGTAATGATATAAAATATTTTTTTGTATTTGATGATAAACATAATTAATGTTAATTTCCGACTTTATAAAATTTTCCTCCCAATAAAAATCTGCCGAAGCTCGTACCCTCTTTAATACCGAAAGCCAAAAGAAAAGTTTTTGATACTGTAATGGCGGAAAACATTGAAACCAAAACGCCCAAGCCAAACACCAAAGCAAAACCTTTTACCAGGCTTGTGCCAAACCAAAAAAGAATAACTGAAGTGATGATGCTAGAAATATTGGAATCACGGACCGAAAGCCATGCCCTTGAAAAGCCGTCCCGTATCGCCAAATTTGCCGCCTTGCCACTCTTAAGCTCCTCTTTGATTCGCTCAAAAACAATAACATTTGTATCAACCGCCATCCCTAGAGAAAGAATAAAACCGGCTATTCCCGCGGAAGTTAAAGTGAAGCCGAAAATTTTAAATATGGCCAATGTCAAAATGGCGTAAATTGCCAGCGCAACCACAGCCAGCAAGCCGGGTAACCGATAATAAAGCACCAAGAATATCGCAATAATGATAACGCCGTATATGCCGGCATTTATACCGCGCATTAAAGTATTCTCACCAAGAGTCGCTCCAATCCACTGCTCTGATATAAGTTCAATTGGAACAGGCAACGCTCCGGAATTCAATCTTCCAACAAGAGTCTTTGCTTCTTGCGCCGTAAAACTGCCTGAAATTTCAGCCGTACCTGAAGTAATTTCCTCCCGCACCACAGGAACGGAAATAGGCGCGCCGTCAAGATAAATAGCTATTTTCTTGCCAACATTTTCTTTCGTTAATTTAGAAAAAAGAGCGCTCCCGTCTTTATTAAATTCCAGACCCACTTTAGGCTGAAAAGTGGTATTGTCAAATTCTAAAACCGCTTTCTTAAGATAGCGGCCGGTCAAATCGGAAGAAATAAAATAAGGGTCCTCATACATTCTTTCTCCATTCTTTTGCGCTTCAAGAATTTTCTTCTGTTCTTCGTCAGACCGTTCAGTCTTAAATTCAAGAAAAGGGGTCTGCCCAATCATGGCAACCGCCTGCTTTAAATCAGTAATACCGGGCAATTCAACAATAAGACGATACCCGCCCGCCGCATCAGTGCCAAAGATACCGGATTTTTCAACCTGAACAAGTGGCTCTGAAACGCCGAAAAGATTGACTCGGCGCTCTATTACATCACGTAAAGCAGACATGGAATCAGCCACTTCTTTAGCGCTGATATTTGAAGTATCGGCTTTATATACAAGATGAGAGCCACCCTGAAGGTCAAGTCCGAGCTTAAATGGGAAATGGGGAAAAATAACACCGTCTCCAACTTCCGAAGAATAGACAAAATAACCGATACCCACGCCGGCTAAAATAAAAAATATAGCTAAAATCCTTATCTTAAACATTGGCTTTCATTATACAGATTTTAAGTTTTTTGAAAAGAGTTCGCCCTTTAAAAAAAGATGCGCGCAGGAAGTGACGATAATACCTAATATGGCTCCTGCCAAAATATCATAAGGCCAATGAATGGCGGCGGCGACGCGAGCAATGCCCACAAACGCGGCACCTGTGAAAAACACCAGGGCATATTTCCTTTTCCAGAAATAAACCGCCATCGCGATAGCGAAAGAAAAAGCGGTATGCCCTGAAGGAAACGAATCATTAGCTCCGTGCTTTATGAGCATCACCGCGTCTTTAAGCGCCAGAAATGGCCTCGGGCTGAAATAAAAATGTTTTACAAACTGAACAATTATCCATGCAGAAATTCCTGAAATAAATATAAAGAATAAATTTCTTATAATCTGCCTTTCGCTCTTATGGTACAATGCAAGAAACAGAGCGCCTAAAGCAAATATGAAAATAAAATAATCTGCAAAAAATATGATAGCAAGATCAAGCCATCCATATTGGCCCGCAATGCTGTTTATAAAACGAAAAATTACCTCATTCATAATATTATTATATTAAATTCACAATATTTTTATTATCTAAAAATTAAAATATTGTGAATTTCGTGATTATTTATTTAAGTCTGCTAAATTTTTAAATACCAGAGCAACTGTAATCGGCCCCACTCCGCCCGGCACCGGTGTGAAAAGCGAAGCTTTGGCACCGCAAGCCGGGTCAATATCGCCGACTAACTTGCCAAACTGCTCTGAAGCGCCGGAGTCTATCAACACTACCCCATCCTTAATCATCTCGGGTTTTATAAGTCCGGGGCTTCCTGCTCCCGATATGATTATATCTGCTTCTCTGGTAAATTTGGAAATATCCGGCGTGTCTTTATTTAAAACAGAAACTGTCGCGCCTTCATTTATAAGCCAGATAGCCATTGGTTTGCCGACCAAAAGACCGGCGCCAACGACAACAATATTTTTCCCAGCCAACTTGGCGGCGGCGCCGCCAAGTGAAAGAATATTTTTTACAGCGCCGACAACAGGTGGAAATATCTTACTCTTATTTGCCGAGAATTCTCCGATTGCTTTGGCAGACAGCATATCCACATCTTTCTCCAAAGAGATAGCGTCTAATATATATTGAGTATTTATGTGACTCGGCAAAGGAAGTTGAACAATGATTCCGAAATCTTTCTTTCCGCCGATTTTAGGATGACTGATTTCCGCTATTTTCTTGCGTAATTTACCCGTAGAAATATCCTCGGGCAGTTTATAAACTCTTGTCTTTACTCCAATTTCTTCGGCAAATTTTTCTTTCTTTTCAATGAATTTCAAAGAAGCCGGATTATCTCCAACTTGGACAATAACCAATTTTAATTTTTTGCCGCTTGTTTTTATCTCTTCTTTCAGTTTTTCTTTTATATCTTTTGCGATTTTTTTACCGTCAATTACCATAAACTTCAGTTTATCTTATTTAACTAAAATAAAAAAGACCCCGCTCATTTTCATGAACGGGGCAAGATTACCAATCCAATAATACTCCGCCACCATCATCTTTCAGGGGAATATCAAAATCAACATCTTCTTTCATGCAGAAAACCTGCCTGTCGCCCAAAGAGATTACCAACCAATCTTTTCCTTCTTCTTTTATCTTCCATCTTTGTTCTTCGTATAGAACATACTTTCCAACTAAAGAATCAGTTTTTCTTATCCTCCGTATCCGCATTGAACACCTCCCTTATTTATAAATGAAGAAAAACATTGATTTTATATTAACTAACTATCACAGTTTCTATCAATAGACTGTTTTATTTATTTATTTTTGTCAATGTTTAATATGCGCGCGATTTTCTCCGCGATTTTCTTCATATCCTTCTCTTTCGCCCCGCGAGTGGTTTCCGCCGCCACGCCGAGACGAATACCTGACGGGTCTCGAGGCGGCCTTTTATCAAAAGGGATTGCATTTTTATTCACTATAATCCCTTTTTTCTCCAACCTGCCCTCGGCTTCCGCTCCGCCCATCCCCTTGCCGTCTCTCCAGACATCAATAAGCAAAAGATGATTATCCGTACCGCCGGAAATAATTCTAAAACCTTTTTTCTTTAATTCTTCGGCAAGAATATCAGCGTTCTTCACAATCTGCTCGACATATTTTTTAAAAGCCGGCAAAGCCGCCTCTTCCAGACAGACAGCCATCGCCGCAATCTGATTCATATGCGGACCGCCCTGCAAGCCGGGAAAAATGGCTCTATCAATTTTATCCGACAACTCTTGGCGCGAAAAAATTATTGCCGCTCTCGGTCCGCGCAAAGTTTTATGAGTGGTGGTCGTCACCACATCGGCATATTTAAACGGCGAAGAATGAACGCCGCCCGCCACCAGTCCGGCGATATGCGACATATCAACCATCAAGTAAGCGCCGCCGGCATCGGCTATTTCACGAAATTTCTTAAAATCAATTTTGCGCGAATACGCGGTGAAACCGCAGACAACAATATTCGGCTTCTCTTTCTTGGCAATTTTCAAAATCGCTTCATAATCAATCTTCTCAGTCTTTTCGTCAACACTATAAGAAATCTGCTTCCAAAATTTACCGGTAAGTGACGCCTTATGCCCGTGAGTCAAATGACCGCCCGATGAGAGCTTCATCCCCATTATTTTACCCTTTAAAGGAACAAGCGCCGAATAGACTGCGAAATTTGCCGGACTGCCGGAATAAGCCTGAACATTCACACGCCAGCTTGCCCCGTCACGGCTGGGGCTTGCCCCGCCTGACGGAGTTACCTTGAGTCCAAATAATT
>CAYIGM010000024.1:0-3607 GCA_964363045.1 uncultured Candidatus Saccharibacteria bacterium | reverse complement strand
CCGTCACGGCTGGGGCTTGCCCCGCCTGACGGAGTTACCTTGAGTCCAAATAATTTTAAAGCGCGCTCTTTGCAAAGATTCTCAATTTTATCAATAATCTCATTCCCGCCATAATATCTTTTACCTGAATATCCTTCAGCGTATTTATTTACCAGACACGAACCCAATGCTTTCAGCACATCTCTTGAAACATAATTTTCAGAAGCGATAAGATTAAAAACCCGCTTCTGACGAACGGATTCTTCTTTAATAAGATTAGCTATTTCTTTATCCATGAATAGAATTATTATATATTATGCGAATGATTTTTTAAATGTCTGCTAATAGATTATAAAAAACCCTCCGCCGATCGGCGGAGGATTTTTTCAACGAATAATTAAAATATTTTAATTATTTATCTAACGATTTTTCAAAACGGATTCTATTTGGTCAAGAATAATTTTGGCTGTTTCAAGCACGCTGGCCATCTGACTAACTGAAGCATTCTTCAAATCAACATTGCTTAAATCAGAAGCTGATGGTTGAACCTGCGCGACATAAGAAGGGACAGAAGCATCTTTAGAAAGCCAGCTTAAAGCAGACCAGCCAACAGCCCCGGAATCATATTTCACTTTAATCCAATTGTAAGAATCTGAAACAACCGGACCGTCAACAACAACTCCTAAACTTCCTGAATTCTCCGTTGAAAGAAGTTTTCCGGAAGAAAAAGGACTGGTTCTGACATTGAGATTTGAAATAGTGACAACTTTATCGTTTAAAGCAAGCCCGTTTGCCTGGCTGATATAATTAGAGCAACCTAAAGTATAATTTCCAATATTTGTCGCAGATCCAAGTTGGTCCGTATAAATAGTTCCTATCAAAACCCCGTTATTAAAGAAATTGCTATCCGCTTTGTCTTCAACCAATCCTATAACCGCCTTATTCTGACCACTAACTTCATAAGCATAAACCTTTAAAGACCCTCCCTTTTGAGCCAGCAACCCCCCTGTTAGAGGAATACTGTAATTTTTCCCATTTATATAGACGGCTCCAGATGAAACATCAAAAAAACCGCTCCCGTAATTTTGACTCGCGCCAATACATAGCCCGCTTATAGCATAATTAGATGCCGCCGAAGCCGTAAGAGCTGTTCCGGTCATCAATAATACCGCTAAAAACAAAATTTTTGCAAGATTTTTCATAAATTTTTAATAAATCTTATAATTTATAATGTTAATCTTATAATTAGAAATTATACATATATCATTAATTTTGTCAACCCCAATATGTGAATAACGACATTTTACTCCATACATCCTATTATACTATAAACCTAAAAATTCCCTACCGGTGTCTTCGTAATGGATAGTGCGGCTATAATGGCGCATGCCCATCAATATGCCCAGACCGACAAAAATCGTAAGCATATGAGAACCGCCATAACTCAAAAACGGAATCGTAGTGCCGGTTATGGGCAAAAGCCCGACATTCATACCGATATGAATAATAAAATGACTCGTTAAAAATACAGCGAGGCCCAATCCGAAAAAACTTTCAAAATTAGACGCTCCCAGCATGGCATTTTTTAAAATTCTCCAAATTACAATTCCAAAAAATAAAAATAACAGAATAACGCCTGCGAATCCCCACTCCTCGGCAAAAGCGGCAAAGATGAAATCCGTCTGATGCTCCGGCAAAAATGACAAACGGCTCTGCGTGCCGAAACCAATCCCCTTACCAAAGACTCGTCCGGAACCGACAGCAATCATAGACTGATAAGCATTATACCCCGACCCTTGAATATCGGCCAAAGGATTTAAAAAAGATTTTATGCGCGCTTTCTGATAAGGCGCGAAAACAAACATCCAAAAAGTGGCAAAAGTGGCAATCGCGACAAAGAAAACTAAAAAAAGATGTTTCTTAGATACGCCGGAAGCAAGAACCATACCCAGCCAAATAAAGAAGATTATAATTGCCGACCCGAAGTCCGGCTGGAAGAGAATCAGAGTAAATGGAATAAAAGCGTAAATACCAGAGATAAAAATATGCTTAATATTGGCAATCTCAATATGCCGCCGGGAAAAATATTTGGCTAAAACTACAATAAGGAGAAGCTTAACCGGGTCTGAAGGTTCAACGGAAAAAAAACCCAAATCAATCCAGCTTGACGCCCCTTTAACAGCCTTAACAAAAATCAATAAACCCAAAAGAATAAGACAAGAAACAGCGAAGAAAACCGCCAGAAGTTTCCCGTTTCTTAGAAATCGCCAATCCAGAAAACTAAAAATAAAAAAAATAGCAATGCTTGCGATTATCCAAATAATCTGCCGATTAAAAAAATAATCGCTTTCCACTCCGCCGAAACTTTTCATCGTAATAAGCCCGACACCCAAAAGAGGCAAGATAGAAAAAAATAAAATCCAATCTATGCGATTTTTATATACCGCCTGCATTGGTCAAATTATTTCGTATTAAAATTTTACTGCTTGCCGGAATCTCATTGAACTTTCCGGGCCAAGTAAAAGATATTGACCCTGAAGACTCGGGTGGCAATGAATCTATTTTCGTAATACTTACGCCTATGGCATTGTCTTCCGCGTCAAAAAGAATAGCCGCCGCCTCAATATTATTTAGGGATACGAGTGATTTATTGGAAACCTTTGCTTCCAACATGGGGAAAATGGCGTCATTAAAATTCTTTTCTAATATAAAAATTTGAGGCCTCTCTTTTTCAATCCTCCGCCAATTTAAATTATCAAATTCTATAAAAACACGCTTGGGTATCCGCTCTCCCCCGCTAATATCCGTTTCAAAAATCAAATATTCTTCATTCGGATTCATAAAAGTCTGTCCTTCTCTGATGGCAATAAGAATATTATTAGTATCATAAATTTTAAATCTGTATTTTAATTCCGGCAAACCGGCAAAAAGATTCGGATTTTTCAAAAGAGAAGCAACCTCATATTTTCCATTGCCTAAAGAAAAAACATTGCTCCAAAGAACAATAATATCTTTAGTCTCCCCTAAGCACGCAGTGCAAATCCCACCGCAATCCACATTCTCTTCATTTTGATTTTTCTTGCCGTCAAAACAAGTCGCCTTTGGCTTGAAAAAAAGAAAACCGGCCATGCCAATAACTACAATTAAAAAAATAGCGATAAATAGATAAATCAATTGTCTCCGCGAAGCCCAACTCATAAAAACATCTTAACATAAAACAAACCCACGCGTGAAGCGGGGAAGGTGTTTTAGATGAAAGTCCCCCTTGGGCACCGAGTGTCCAAGGGGCAGGATAGGCGCAAAAAAAACGCAGAATGTTGGCGGCTAGCTACTTTCCCCCAAAGGAGTATCATCGCCACTTGAGAGCTTAACTTCCGAGTTCGGAATGGGATCGGGTGTACCCTCTCCGTTAAGCCACCAACATTCTGCGTTCTTTTATATATATATTATCCGCCTTGGCGGATTCTCAAAAATTATAATCGCTAATGCTCATTAATTTTTGGAAAGTTTACAAATTTCCTAGTAGGAAAACAACTATTAGTACTCCTCAGCTAAACGCATTGCTGCGCTTACACTTAGAGCCTATCAACCTGATCATCTTTCAGGAGTATTAAAGATTCTTAATCTT
>CAYIGM010000023.1:3847-8765 GCA_964363045.1 uncultured Candidatus Saccharibacteria bacterium | reverse complement strand
GGCTCTAGACTAGCTAACAAATGCTAAACTAGAGAATATGCTTAAAAGACAAGCTCGCTTAAAGAAACCAACCATTAAAAAGTTGATTGAGTGTTTTGTAGCTGATGTGTCAGCTACCCAGGCGGGAGAATTGGCAAAAGTAAACAGAAATACCGCCAATCTTTGGTACAGGACTTTCAGAGAAAAGATCCTCATCTACCAAGAAACAATCTTGGGGCAAATGAGTGGAGAGATCAAACTTGATGAATCATATTTCGGAGGACCAAGAAAAAAGAAGCATGCTGATGACAGGAGGAAGCGTGGCAGAGGCGCAGAAAACAAAGTACCGGTGTTTGGCATCAAGAAGCGAGAGGACGGCAGAGTATACACGCAAATCATCAAAAATGCCTCAAAACAAGAGCTTTTGCCCATAATCAAGAGATTGGTCGCCATGAGCAATACCACCATATACACTGACAAATGGAAGTCGTACGACGGGTTAGTTCTCGACGGGTACAAACACAAACGCATCAATCATTCTAAAACATATTCAAACAGGAAAGGCACACACGTGAATCGTATTGAAAACTTTTGGAGCTTTTCAAAACGAAGACTTGCGAAATTCAACGGCGTGTCCAGAAAAACTTTCCTCTTGCACTTGAAAGAATGTGAGTTTCGTTACAACCACAAAGATGATATGATGAGTGTATTAGAAGAGATTATTAAGTCTTAGCTAGTCTAGAGCCATAATTTAATGTAAAATACAATAATGAAACGAATATAGCAGTAAAAATAATTCCGAATGCTAAAAAGGAAGAAATAATAGAGGAAAACAAAAACCAGCTTGTTTTAACCACACCCCCCGTAAAAGAATCAAGACCTTTGTGTCTTAGGCACAGACCTTTGCAACACTTGTAGAGGAGTCTGATAATTAATACCCATGTGGGTACGTTCGTTATTGTAGTAATTTAAATAATCAGGAAGCGCTTTTTTGAAAGAAAAAATATCGACCAGCCTCGGTATTTAACGAGCCTTACTGCGTCTCGCCTCACCTTGGGGAGATGCGGGTTTGTTGTATATGCCATAATCCTTTAATTTTACCCTTTAAAGTGTTGCATAGGTATTGAACCATTGCGGTTCCTTGCATTTTTTAATAAATAGTGTTATAATATATAAAGTTTACGCTGGATAATCACCCTGTCTTGCTGATTAGTAAGACAGGGAGGAAAGTCCGAACATCCTGCAATTTTGTTTAAACAATTTTGTAGAAGTAAGCAGAGGGTAATCCCCTCCGTCCCAGTAGCGATACTGTGATAGGGAAATCCCGATTTTGATTTATCAAAATCGAGGACACTCGACCAGTAAGGTCGGTGGTGCCACAGAGACAATACTAGTCCGCCAGCCGGCGGATGAAAGGTGAAAAGACTGGAGATGTTTCGTTTTTGGCGAAGCTACTCTAGAATTATAATCGGTAACGATTATAAGTGGTAAACCCTGTTTGATGCAAGGCCGTGTCAGCCTCGGGCTGAAGTGCCGCTTGATTCCGCTTAGTAATTTGCGGAACAGATAAATGATTATCGTTCGTCATTTGACGGATACAGAATTCGGCTTATAGGCGTAAACATTATATCGTCAAAAAGTCCGCTTTAAAGGCGGACTTTTTGCATCAATCGTCAATAATTTGATTACGTGACGGATGTTTCAGGTTGTTTCGCTTCATAAATGATTCTATTTCAGGGATTCTGTAGGAGCGATAATTATTTTTTTTATCTCTTTTGGCTTTTAATTTTCCGGTTTTATCCCAAGCTCTTAAAGTTGAAAGAGATATGCCGATCATTTCCGCGGCCTCTTTGACCGTAAGATACTTTATCCCCATGCGTCTTTTCATATATTATATCGTATAATAGTTTAATCGGTTTTTGAAGTGTTTTGCCATAATGGTTAAAAGGATATTAAATTTTGTTTATAAGGGTTTTAACGGATTACACGAAGCGGCTTTGCTTCTTGCTTTTTCCGCCTTGGGTTCTCAGGTCTTGGCGCTGTTTCGCGATAGGCTTTTGGCGGGGAGGTTCGGCGCCGGAATGAAGCTTGATATATATTTCGCGTCTTTTAGGATTCCTGATTTTGTATATGTTTTTGCCGTTTCTTTGATTATTTCGGTTTCCGTTTTAATTCCTATGTTTTTGGAAAAACTTTCCGGCGGGAAAAATACGGAAGATGAAAGAAGAAAGGAGGCTTTAAGTTTTATAAATTCAGTTTTTACTATTTTTATAATAGTGATATTCTCTTTGGCAATAATTTTGTTTTTTCTTATCCCTTATATTGCGAAATTTATCGCCCCGGGTTTCGGCGAGAGCGATATGAAAGAACTCATCGTTCTGACCAGGATATTGCTTCTTTCTCCGGTTTTCTTGGGATTTTCCGGCATACTTTCAAGCATTGTCCAGTCTTTCAATAAATTTTTCATTTATGCCCTGGCGCCAATATTTTATAATCTGGGAATAATTTTCGGAATAATATTTTTGTATCCGATTTTTGGTTTAAGGGGGCTTGTTTTTGGCGTTTTATTGGGCGCGTTTTTGCATTTTGCGATACAGATTCCCATCGTGTATAAGATAGGGTTTCTTCCGCGATTTGAAATTGTAAAAAATTTTTCTGATATAGGAAAAATTATAAAACTTTCTTTTCCCAGAGCTTTGGACCTTTTGGTGACTCAATCAGTAATTACCATATTTGTAGCTTTGGCTTCAAAGATAAGCATTGGCAGTATCGCTATTTTTACTTTCGCTTTCAATCTTCAGTCGGTTTCTTTATCAGTGATAGGGGTCAGCTATTCGGTAGCCGCTTTTCCCACTTTAGCGCGCTTCTTTACGGAAAATAAGCGGGAAGAATTTTTAAATCATATTTTAATAGCCGGCAGACATATTATTTTTTGGTCAGTGCCTTTGACGGGCATTTTCATCGTGCTTAGAGCTCAGATAGTCAGGACAATACTCGGAACGGGAGCTTTTAATTGGGCAGATACCAGATTAGTGGCGGCAGCTCTGGCTGTTTTTATCTTCTCTCTCGTTTCCCAATGTCTGGTTCTGCTGTTTATTCGCGGTTATTATGCTTCCGGTGAAAATAAGAAGCCGATAATCATAGATATCGCTTCATCGGTAATAATTATTTTTTCAGCTTTTATTTTTATAAAATTATTTAATTTTTTTCCGTCAATACGTATTTTTTTTGAAGACATTTTAAGGGTAAACGGAGTGCGGGGCTCGGGCATTCTGGTTCTTCCCATCGCTTATTCGCTGGGCACGCTTTTAGACGGCATTGTTTTGTGGAGGGTATTTGAAAAAGATTTCGGCCGATTATCCGGCTTGCGCAGGGTAAGCTGGCAATCGCTTATCTCCACTATTATTATAGGCTTTACAGCTTATATGTTCTTGTCTGTTTTTGATGATATTTTTGATATAAACACTTTCTTCGGGATATTCTTTCAGGGGTTGCTTTCGGGGATTATCGGCATTTTTGCCGGTGTTTGTGTTTTGATTATTTTGAAAAATAGGGAATTGGAAGAGATTGTCTCGTCTTTTCGTCATAAATTTTGGCAGACCAAGCCAATTGCTCCGCAACCTGAAAAATTGTAGTGATTTGTTGGAAAATTATTAAAAAATCATGTATAATGAATAATTATACGCGTTAACTGATATAAAAAATATGCTATCACACATACCCATAAATTTAGAGGATGTTAAAAAAGAAGATATAGATAAAGAAATATTGCGCATCGCGATGATTGCCGAGCTTGATGCTGTGAGCTTGTATGAACAGCTTGCTTCAACGGCTCAAAGCGGTGAAGTTAAAAAGATTTTGCTTGATGTGGCCAAGGAAGAAAAAACTCATGTCGGTGAATTTCAGACCCTGCTTCTTTCAAGAGATGAAGAGCAAGTGAGAGAACTTGAAAAAGGGAGAAAAGAAGTTGAAGAAGAACTGAAAGGGCTGAAATAGCTGAAGATAAAGATTGTTCGTTTTATAAATTATAATTAATAAAATTATGGAAAATTTAATCAATAAGAATGCGCCAATTTTAGAGCTTGAGGCGTATCAGGATGAAAAAATCAAGAAAATAAAATTAGCTGATTATAAAGGCAGGTGGACAATAGTCTTTTTTTATCCGGCGGATTTTACTTTTGTTTGTCCGACGGAGCTTGAAGAGCTGGCAGACAATTATGAAGAGTTTAGAAAGGCTGGCGCGGAGATTTTGAGTGTTTCAACTGACACTGTTTTTGCGCATAAAGCGTGGCATGATACCTCTCCGGCGATAAAGAAGATAAAATTCCCAATGGTTGCCGACCCGGCCGGAAAATTTTCCAGGGAATTTGGCGTATATCTTGAAGAAGAGGGCCTTTCTTTGAGGGGGACATTTATCATTGACCCGGACGGTGTGATTAAAGCTTATGAAATTCATGATAATAGTATTGGCAGGAGCGCGAAAGAGCTTTTGCGCAAGCTTCAGGCGGCAAGATTCGTGGCGGAGCACTCGGGAAATGTGTGCCCGGCCAGTTGGGAGCCGGGCAAAGACACTCTTAAGCCGGGAATGGATTTAGTAGGAAAGATTTAAAAAAAATATGATAAAACAAAAACAAATTTATAGATGCAGTGAGTGCGGAAATATTGTTGAAGTTCTCTACGCCGGCGGGGGAGAGTTGGTCTGTTGCGGCAAGCCGATGACTTTACAAGAAGAGAATAAGATAGACGCTTCAAAAGAGAAACATGTTCCCGTGATAGAAAAAACAGATAGAGGGTTTCTAATAAAAGTGGGCTCTGCGCCTCACCCAATGGAAGATAATCATTATATAGAATGGATTGAAATTATGGCAGGCGGTAAATATTGCAGAAAGTTTCTTAATCCGGGCGATGCTCCGGAAGCGGAATTTCAAATTAGCGCCGA
>CAYIGM010000023.1:0-3747 GCA_964363045.1 uncultured Candidatus Saccharibacteria bacterium | reverse complement strand
TGACATCTCATTTTCTGGAAATTAAGAAGTTTTTAATGTAGGATAGAATGGATGGAGACTAAAAACATAAGAAATTTCAGCATTATCGCCCATATTGACCACGGCAAATCAACGCTTGCCGACAGATTGATTGAGAAAACCAATGCCGTGGAAAAGCGCAAAATGCGAGAACAGGTGCTTGATGTGATGGAGCTTGAGCGTGAAAGAGGCATTACCATAAAAATGCAGCCGGTGAGAATGACTTATAATCTTAATGGAGAAGATTATGAACTTAATCTTATAGATACTCCCGGGCAGATAGATTTTTCTTATGAAGTTTCAAGGGCGCTTAAAGCCGTGGAGGGCACAATCCTTCTTGTTGATGCCACTCAAGGAGTGCAAGCGCAGACTTTTTCCACGCTTGAAATGGCGCAAAAAAATAAGCTCGTCATAATTCCAGTTTTAAATAAGATAGATATGCCAGCCGCCAGAGTTGATACGGCTTTAAAAGAAGTGATTGACCTTTTAGGCTGTGATGAAAAAGATGTGCTTAAAGTTTCGGCTAAAACCGGAGAAGGAGTGGACGAACTTATAAAGGAGATAATCAAACGTGTTCCGCCACCCGCGTCAAGCTTCAATGAAGGTTCTCGAGCGCTTGTTTTTGATTTTGAATATTCTAATCATCAGGGTGTTATCGTGTATGCTCGGGTAATTGACGGTTCATTTAAGAAGGGTGATGAGCTTGTCTTGATTGCGGGAAAAGAAAAGTTTATCGCCGGCGAGGTGGGGATTTTTACTCCCGGTCGGAAAGAAATTGCCGGTTTAAATGAGGGTGAGACTGGTTATATTGTGACGAATATTAAAAAACCTAATGTGGCGGTTGTCGGTGATACGGTCACTTTTTTAAAGAAACCTCTGCCGCCATTGATCGGATATTTCAAACCAAATGCTGTTGTCTGGGCGAGTATTTACCCGGAAGGACAAGATGATTTTGATGATTTAAAGCAGGCTTTGATGAAATTAAGTCTTTCGGATTCTTCGCTTGAATTTGAGGAGGAGACGCAAGGAGCGCTGGGGAGAGGGTTTCGTTGCGGTTTTCTGGGGATGCTTCATTTGGAGATAGTGCTTGAAAGATTGAAAAGGGAATTTTCTTTAGAGCTTATCACCGCCTCGCCCACTATCTCTTATGAAGTGGAGCTTACTTCCGGCAAAAGAGAAGTTTTTCGTTCCCCGATACTTTTCCCGGAGCCGCACTTGATTAAAAAAGTTTTTGAGCCATGGGTTAATTTTGAAATTATCACCACCTCGGAGAAAGTGGGGGACATTATAAAGCTCTGTTATGAGCATGAAGCGAAGGTGTCTGACACAAAGCAGTTTGGCAAAGAGAGGATCTCTATGGCGGGAGAGATGCCTCTTCGCGAACTGATGAGAGGTTTTTTTGATAAGCTTAAGAGCGTATCGTCCGGTTATGCTTCCATTTCTTATAAGATAAGCGATATGAGAGAAGCCGATGTGGTCAAGCTTGATATTCTCGTGGCTCTAGAGCCGGTAGCCGCTCTAACCAAGATAATCTCAAGAAGAAGGGTTAATATAGAATCCGAGGAAGCGGTTGAGAAACTTTATAAAATTCTGCCCAGACAGCTTTTTGTTATCAAGATTCAGGCGAAAGCGCTCGGTCGGATTATCGCTTCTCGGACAATATCGGCGATGAAAAAAGATGTGACAGGGTATCTTTACGGCGGAGATATTTCCAGAAAAAAGAAATTATGGGAAAAACAGAAGAAGGGGAAAAAGAAGCGAGAAGCTTTTGCCAAAGTGAATATCCCCCAAGAAGTTTTCTTAAAGATGATGAAGAGTTAGGAAGTTATAAAAGCGGCGCCAAGGTAAAGGCAATCATGCCGATTACGGCCAAAAGTGATATTGTTATCCAGATAATCTGATGTCTCCTTTTTTGTTTATTGGTTCGCATTGTCTGCTATAATATAATAATAATGAGAGAATTTCAACAAAGAAGAATATTTCGCCATTTTATATATTCTAAATTTTCCATTTTTTTGCTTTTTATCGTTTTTATATTTTTTGTATTTTCTACGGCGGGAGTTTATGAGAAAAAGATGGAAGCGACGCGAAAGAATAGCGATGTGGAAAAAGAACTTAATGATTTAAAGGCGAAAAAGGATTATCTTGAAGCGCAAGTTAATCGCCTTAATACAGATGCCGGCGTGGAAGAGGAACTTCGGGATAAGTTTCAGATAGCCAAACCGGGTGAAAAGGTACTTATCATAGTAAACGATAATGATAAAAATACAGCCAAAGAGCCCGCGACTGGGGATAATAAAAGCTGGTTCCGCAGTGTTTTCGGATTATAAATTTTGCGAGTATGGTTTAGTGGCAGAATACGACCTTCCCAAGGTTGAGACCCGAGTTCGATTCTCGGTACTCGCACACCCCGTCATTTGAGGTTGACATAGTATTAGAGAGGAGTATTATAAATATACAAGCGCCTGAGAGGGCGTTTTAAATTAGGTGAATTTTATGAAATTAATAGATTATTTAAAGGAAACAAAAGGGGAATTAAAGCATGTTAAATGGCCTTCTAAAGAAGACACGGTCCGTTTTACGGTTATTGTTATAGCGATATCCGTTTTTATCGCGTTCTTTTTGGGCTTTTTTGATTTCATATTCAGTTATATTTTAGATAAATTGATCGTTTAATTATGGCAAAACAAGAATTACAAACAGGACGAAATTGGTACGCTATTCATACTTATGCCGGATATGAAGATGCTGTCGCGCGCAATTTAAAGCAGAGAATAGAATCTCTCGGTATGGAGGATAAAATCTTCAGTGTGATAGTTCCGACTGAAAAAAAGATAAAAATTAAAGCGGGAAAGAGAAAAACAATAGAAGAGAAAGTTTACCCGGGCTATGTACTTGTGGAAATGATAGTGACGGATAATTCGTGGTATGTGGTCAGGAACACTCCCCGGGTCACGGGTTTCGTGGGCGCGGGCACTACCCCTACTCCTCTAGAATCAAGCGAAGTGGAATTTTTACTGAAGAAGATGGAGGGAGGAAACGCCAAACATAAAATAGATGTTGTCGTAGGCGAGACTGTTCAGATTACCGACGGGCCGTTTAAGGAGTTTGAAGGGAAGGTTTCCGAGATAGATGATTCGCGTGGCAAAGTGAAAGTCCTTGTCTCTATCTTCGGACGAGAGACACCGGTGGAACTTGATTTCTTGCAAATTAGGAAACTTTAGTATAGACTAGCCACTAGTAAATAGTCATTAACCACTAAAATTAGTGACCCATACTGGCTAGGTCCTATCGGCTAACGACTGATTTAATTAAATGGCAAAAGCAATTAAAACAATTATCAAACTTCAGATTCCGGCCGGAAAGGCTAATCCGGCACCACCGGTTGGTCCGGCTTTGGGCCAGCACGGTGTGAATATCGGGGATTTTGTGAAAAAATTCAATGACGCGAGTCAGGATAAGGGGACGGATATTATTCCTGTTGAGATAATCGTATATGATGACAGAAGTTTTGATTTTAAGATGAAAACTCCTCCGGCTTCAGATCTATTGAGGAAGGCGGCTGGCGTGGAGAAAGGTTCCGGTAAGAATATTACGAGCAAAGTTGGTAAGGTGACCAAGACTCAAATCCGCGAGATTGCCGAGAGGAAAATGGAAGACTTAAATGCCAATGATGTGGAGGCGGCAATGAAGATTATAGAAGGGAGCGCTCGCTCTATGGGGATAGAA
>CAYIGM010000022.1:0-9123 GCA_964363045.1 uncultured Candidatus Saccharibacteria bacterium | reverse complement strand
ACCTTTTTTGAAACCAATCCCGATGAGGAATGAATCGCCCCGCCACCGCCTCGCAGAGCCTCGGCTGAATTTCCCGTCAGAAGGAGGTCTGTGGAGAAATGCGGGCGGGATTCGGATTCACCAAAAATTTCTTTGAAACGCTAAATTCAATTAAAACCATGTGCTAACTATGGTATGTAGAATCAAAGTTAGCAAGTGCGTATACTACAATTATCAATATGAAGCGAGAGGTTTTAATTAAATTTGGTCAAAAAGTCCGCGAGGAGAGCGCGCGGTTAGGTTTATCGCAAGAAGAATTGGCTGGTCGCGCAGGTGTTCACCGGACTTATATCGGCATGATTGAGCGTGCCGAAAAGAATATCACTCTCGAAAATATCGAGAAAATCGCGAAAGCTCTCAAAATTAGCATCGCGGACTTTTTTCATTCTCGGATGCGTCGCCAAGCCAAGATAATTGTTAGATGAAAACATCAACACTTTCTTCCCGTCAACAAACACCTCCGGTTCCGCTCCACAATCTATAATACGAAGGTCAGGATAAAGCTCCTTCTCTTCAACATAGTCCATCTGGTTGATTGATTTTTATTTCTTATTCTCCACTTCACTAGCCAACTTTATTTTTAGATTCCCTAGGCTGATTTTTTCTTGTTTATTACCATCGCGAGTTTCCAAAGTAAGTTCTCCATTCTCAATTTCCTTATCGCCGATAACAAGCATATAGGGAATTTTATTTACCTTACCATTATGTATTTTTCTACCCATACCCTCATCGCTATCATCGAAATCAATTCGAATGCCAATTGATTTTAACTCGTCAAAAATTTTCTTGGCATAATCATTATGATCTTTCCTTACCGGTATTATTTTAACTTGAACAGGCGAGAGCCAAAACGGAAAATTCCTGGCATAGTGTTCTATGAGAAGACCAATAAATCTTTCAAAACTTCCAAATAAGGCTCGATGTAACATGTAAGGCCTTTCTTGTTTGCCTTCTTTATTCTTAAAATCTAGATCAAAACGCTCTGGAAGATTAAAATCGAATTGAAGAGTGGAACACTGCCATGACCTACATAGTGCATCTTTGATTTTAAAATCAAGTTTAGGTCCATAGAAAGCCGCCTCACCTTTTTCTTCGGTGAAATCAAGACCTTTTTCCACCGCTACTTTTCGCAAGATATCTTCTGTAAACTTCCAATTACTATCATCTCCAATATATTTTTCTTTATTTTTTGGGTCTCTTAAGGAGAGATATACTTTTACCGATTTTGGGTCAAACCCAAATGATTTATACATAAATATTATAAAATCTATGACTTTTTTTAGTTCATCTTCCACTTGGTCTTCACGGCAGATGATGTGGGCATCATCTTGAGTAAAACCACGCACACGAGTTAGCCCGGAAAGTTCACCCTTCTTTTCAAAACGATAAACGGTACCACACTCCGCCCACCGGAAAGGAAGTTGTCGGTATGATTTGGGTTCATTTTTATAAATCTGAATATGAAACGGACAGTTCATCGGCTTGAGAAGGTATTCCTCGGAAGATTTTACCTGCTCTCCTTTCTGTTTTTCTTCAAGTGTCTGCCCTACATCTATTGGTGGGTACATACTTGAATTATAAAAACCCCAATGGCCTGATATTTCCCAAAGAATTCTATTTCCAATGTGTGGTGAGCGAACTAAATCATAACCATTATTAATATGTTCTTTATACCAAAAATCCTCAATAACCCTCCAAAGCATCGCACCTTTTGGATGCCATAGAGGTAACCCTGACCCTACTTTTTCATCGATATGGAATAAATCTAACTCCCTACCAAGTTTTCGATGGTCTCTTTTTTTAGCCTCTTCAATCAATTTTATATGTTCTTCTAATTTTTCTTTATTTTCGAATGCCAAGCCATAAATACGAGTGAGCATTTTATTTTTTTCGTCACCTTTCCAATAAGCACCGGAAATACGATCTAATTTTATTCCCCTCATTTCGATTTCTTTATCAATATTTATATGTGATTCGGGACATAAATCAACAAAGTTTCCAAAAGTATAAACAGTTGGCTTCACTCCATCTTTTTCAAGCTCACTAATTAATTCTAATTTATATGATTGATGAGCAAAAAGCTTCCTAGCTTCATCAATAGAAACCTCTTTCTTTTCAAATACTGACCACTTCTTTAAAAGCTCGCGCATCTTTTGCTCGATTCTGCTTAGATCTTTATCATTGATCGGTGTGGTAAAGTCAAAATCATAATAAAAACCATTGTCTATGGTCGAACCAATAGCCATTTTTGTTTCGGGATAAATTTCCAAGATAGCCACCGCAAGAAGGTGTGAGGCAAAATGTCGCACCTTTATTAAGTTTTCTTTTTCCATATTTTAATTTTAAAAAATTAAATTAAAATCACCCCAATAAAAATGAATCTTCCCTCTACTTTTTGCTTGTCGGGGCGACTCTACTTTACTGTTCCACTTGAATTTAATATTTTTTTATAAATCAAACTCGCTGTCCTTCTTGAAATGAATTAATTTCCAACCATAACAATTTCCATGTATCTATATTCTATTTTTGCTAAGAATAAATAGCAAGCATGTTTAGTTACCCTTGAAGGGTAACTAAACAGCACCTGTGTAAACTCTCTACCTAATTGTAGAAACTGTTCATTTTTCGCATCGAGCGTGGTATGATTGGGGGAGGAAATCTAGATGAAACGAATACAAAATATAATGGACTATGTTGAAGAGAAAAAGCTTTATCCTGATCTTCGTATTATAGAGCGATTATGTAAATAGCGACTCCTGGCCGAATCTCACCAATTTCGCACCATAAAATTAAACTTTTTTTACAGGGGTTTTAATTTTGAGTATCGTCGCCAATCGCGTACCAGTCAACCTTTCTTGATAAATACATAATTATTGCCAGTATTGAAAAGAGCATTATACTTCCGATGAGCAAAGCATAATCCTCAAGCTGAAGAATTATGTATATGAAAAGATAAAGAAATGCGAGAATCAATCCCTGTATAAATGCCATTTTTGCGTTTGCTAAAACGGCCATTGAGTACAGCGTAATCAAGCCAATCGTCGCGACGCTTGAGATCAGATACGCCAAGCCGAAACCAATTATTTCAGAGATTGAAACGATCAGCGCGTAAAACATGACCAAGGCCAACCCGACCAGAATATATTGTATCGGATGCACTTTTTTCTTATTAAACACTTCGGCGAAAAAGAATACGAGAAATGTAAGAGCAATAATAAGAATAGCGTATTTCGTGCTACGCTGGGTCTTCGTATAGCCGTCAATTCCCGCCAACAGCTTCACTCCGGACGCGGATGAATAGACATTGTATGTATTACCAAGCCAAGATTGTGGATATCCTCTGTTTAAGTCAAGTATTTTCCATGACGCGTCAAAGCCGGCATTCGTAACATCTCGCGTGTCGGGTAAAAATGCTCCACTGAAACTAGGCGAGCTCCAATCCGATCTCATAGAAATTTCAGTTGTTCTTCCGACGGGAATAAACTGCAAGTCTTGGCTCCCGCTCAAATTCAATTTGAATGAAAATTCATAGCCATCCGCGCTTTCGTATTTTATGCCCACGGGCAACCGCGCGCTGACGCCCGAACTCTGCCCGATTCCGGCTACTTGCGACGGGACGATAGACTTCATCTGGAGCCCGTCGCGCCCACCTGCATATGGTATCGTTTCGTAATTGTTTCCGCCGGAGCGGATAACATCGTCCGTCTGCACTCCGGGTTTAAAATCCAGAGTTGCGCCGTTCCAATTCAGATTGATGTTATCTTCAATGCCGCGCGTATCGGAAATACCAACGGATATGAATGTATTATCCCAATCCGCATCCGCGCCGTTTATGCCGAGCTCGCGAATATTCGGCCAAGAGAATTTTCCGGAAAAATTTATTTCCGAAGAATAAACAACCGCGTCAAAAATCCCCCGTGATCGTATTTGCGGTTCCAACACTCCGTCAATTGAGAGCGTCTCGGGCAGAAAATGTGCGTACTGCGTTATATCGACACGCTCTCCTTTTTCGTTTATTACATATTTTTTATATGGAACGGAAAGTATCGGACCGGCGATTGTCTGCCGTTCTCCCCATTTTTGGCTTATCTCGGACATTGCTATCATTTTTGTGCTTTCCCTTTCGTAAATAAGGTTTTTGACCATCTCAATCGGGATCAGAAGCAGTAATGCCAATATCCCCACGACGGCAATCCGGAAAGTGACGGAATAGCGTATCCAATGTGCAATATTTTTATTATCCATAATGTCATTTTACCAAAAAACGGTACATTGTAAATAACATGATTTTAGTGACACTTTTAATATCCATTAAAGTGTTCTTTTTTGCTCTATTTCTACTTATCATCTATACTTTTATCATATGAAAATACTCGCTATTGAAACAAGCTGTGATGAAACGGCCATAAGCATTATCTCCGCAATAGGGAAACTGTCTTCGTCTGGAAAATTAAAAAATAACGCGCAATCCAAATCCGCTAACAAACGAAATAGTTTAAATGTTGAAGTGCTGGCAAACATTATTTCCTCTCAGGTGAAGCTCCACGCCAAGTGGGGCGGTGTCGTCCCTAACCTCGCGCGCCGCGAACACGAGAAAAATTTAATCCCGGTCTTAAAAAAAGCGCTGAAAAAAGCAAAAATGTTTAACCCCTCTTCCAAGAACTCACCTTGGACAGTTATCCAAGGTGAGTTCTTGGAAGAAATACTTAAGAAAGAATCTGACCTTCTGAAAAAATTCTCAAAAGAGATCCCGAAAATAAAAATCCCAAAAGTGGACGCCATTGCGGTCACTTACGGACCGGGGCTTGAACCGGCTTTATGGGCGGGAATAAATTTCGCCAAAGCGCTCGCCTACGAGTGGAGAAAACCCCTCATCCCGATAAATCATATGGAAGGTCATATTGCCGCTTCGCTCCTAAATGCAAAATTGATAAAATTTCCAACGATTGCTTTACTGGTTTCAGGCGGACACACAGAACTTGTGCTGATGAAAAAATGGCTTGATTATAAAATAATAGGCCAAACGCGCGATGACGCCGTCGGTGAAGCTTTTGATAAAGTGGCGCGAATGCTGAATCTCGGCTATCCCGGCGGACCGCTTGTATCAAAACTCGCCTCACTTGGCGGCGCCGC
This sequence comes from uncultured Candidatus Saccharibacteria bacterium, assembly GCA_964363045.1. Taxonomy (GTDB): domain Bacteria; phylum Patescibacteriota; class Minisyncoccia. The sequence continues at coordinate 3,951 of CAYIGM010000022.1, read as the reverse complement.
CGCCAAGTTGGATATAAAACTGCCGAGGCCGATGATAAACTCCGGCGATTTTGATTTTTCTTTCTCCGGACTTAAAACTGCCGTCTTGTATTTAATTAAAAAATTAAGCGAGGAAAAGGAAAACGAAACAGTTAAGAGCAAAGCTGAAAAATTTGCCTGTCATAGAATACCCTCGCTCGCCGAAGGCGGAGTCCGCCCTCAAGAGAGTCATTTTCTTAGTGAAGCGGTTATCGCGGCTATCTGCTATGAATTCCAAGAGGCCGCGGTAGATGTTCTTGTGTCCAAAACAATTAAGGCGGCGAAAAAATATAAAGCTGAAACAATAGTAATAGGTGGAGGGGTGACCGCCAATGTCAGACTAAGAGAGCGTCTGAAAGAATCTTCCGTTGAGAATTCTTTAAATTTGATGCTCCCGCCAAAAGAACTTTCAACTGATAATGCCGAGATGATAGCCATAGCCGCTTATATAAGAACGACTGGAACAAAAAATCCAGCCGTTAAAAACCCTTCTAAACTTAAAGCCGACGGAAATCTTAAACTTAAATAATTTGAAATAAGCTGTTTTTCTGATATTATTTATTTTATGGATGAAAAACTGCTAAAACCTTACAACCCGAAAGAGACGGAAGAAAAAATCTATAAACTTTGGGAAAAAGGAGACCTATTTAAACCTGAAAAGGACCTCGGGCGAGAAAATAATCCAAATTCGGGAAAGTCCTTTACCATTGTACTTCCACCGCCCAATGTGACTGGAGCGCTTCATATGGGACACGCGCTAAATTCCACCATCCAAGATATTTTAATAAGAAAGAAAAGAATGGAAGGATATAAAACGCTTTGGCTACCCGGAACAGACCATGCCGGCATCGCAACTCAAAATGTGGTTGAGAAAAAATTAAAAAAAGAAGGCATCTCAAGGCACGACCTTGGCAAAGAAAAATTCCTTGAAGAAGTTTGGAAATGGAAAGAAGAATACGGAGACAAAATTCTCAGCCAACTCAAAAAACTGGGTGCTTCCTGCGATTGGTCCCGCACCCGCTTCACAATGGACGAAGACTACCAAAAGGCCGTTGAGAAAGCTTTTTTAGAATATTATAACAAAGGACTTATCTACCAAGGCGAAAGGGTTATAAACTGGTGCAAGAGATGTCAAACATCGCTATCCGACCTTGAGCTTGAATACGAAGAGGAAAAAGGCGTTTTATATTATATAAATTATCCATTAAAAGATAATAGTAGTGAATTCGTATCTGTCGCCACCACAAGACCGGAAACAATGCTTGGCGATACGGCAGTGGCCGTGAACCCAAAAGACGAGAGGTATGAAAATTTAATCGGAAAAATGATAATATTGCCAATTTCGGGCCGCGAGATTCCCATAATCTCCGACATCGCGATAGACAAAGATTTCGGCACCGGTGCCGTGAAAGTGACCCCATCTCACAGTATTATCGATTCGGAGATCGGAGAACGGCACAACCTGCCCAAGCTAAAGATAATAGACCAATACGGCAAGATGACTAAGGAGGCCGGAGAAGAATTTGAAGGGCTATCCGGCAAAGACGCGAGAGAAAAAGTAATAGAACAATTAAAAAAACTTAATCTTCTTGGGAAATCCGAAGAACACATTCATCGCATATCAAAATGCTACAGGTGCAATTCCGTGATAGAACCCCAGCCGAGCAATCAATGGTTTCTAAAGATGAAAGAGCTTGCCGAAAAAACCAAAGAGGCTCTGGAAAACGGGAAGATAAAATTCAATGATGAAAAATGGAAAAAGGTAACTCTGGATTGGCTTTCCAATATCCGCGATTGGTGCATCTCCCGCCAAATATGGTGGGGGCACAAGATACCGCTTGAAGGGACAGACGATGTGCTTGACACATGGTTCTCTTCGGCCCTGTGGCCGTTTGCCACGCTCGGCTGGCCAGACAAAAAAGCGACTGACTTGAAAGATTTCTATCCTACCCAAGTGCTTTCAACGGCAAGGGACATAATAAATTTATGGGTAGTAAGAATGATATTCTCCGGACTTGAGTTTATGGATAACACTGTTCCGTTTACAAATGTAATAATCCACCCGACAGTCCTGGCCAAAAGCGGACAGAGAATGTCCAAGTCGCTTGGCACCGGCATAGACCCGATAGACCTGATAGAAAAATACGGCGCTGACGCAACGCGCTTCGGACTGATATACCAAATGATGGGAGGACAAGATATGAAATTTGACGAATCGCACCTATTGGCCGGCAAGAAATTTGCCAATAAACTTTGGAATATAGCGCGTTTTGTACTGCAGAATACAATTTCCGATTTCCAATTTTCAATTTCCAATCAGCAAATCCAAAAATTAAATCTGCAAAAAGAAGATAAAGAGATTCTGGAAAAATTAGATAAGGTTATTGAGTCTGTGGACAAAGATATTGAAAAATACAATTTCGGCCAAGCGCTTCATACTCTTTATGATTTCATCTGGCATGATTTCGCCGATGTGTATATAGAATATTCCAAGACAAAAGAAACAGACAATGTTAAAAAAGTTTTATCTTATACCATGGCAAACATCTTAAAACTCCTTCATCCGTTTATGCCGTTTATCACGGAAGAAATATGGGGCGCCTTTCCGATTGAAAACAAGAAATCATTAATAATTGAGAAATGGCCAGTTTAGTAACATTAACTATTTTTTTGCCGATTGCGACAGGAATTCTTCCTGTCATTATTTGGCTTTGGTTTTGGCTTAAAGAAGACCGCGAACACCCCGAGCCCAAACGACTTATCGCCAAAACTTTCTTCTTCGGGATGATAGCGGTTTTTGTGGCACTGGCCTTAGAATATTTATTTCATTTATTTATGAAAAAATCGGCTATATCAATCTCTGAAAAAAACCTACTTTTTATACTCTCGCTGGCCTTTATAGAAGAAACTGTGAAATATTTTTCAGCTCGACCCGCCTTAAAATCAAAAAACTTTGACGAACCGGTTGATGCCATAATGTACCTTATAATAGCCGGTTTGGGTTTTGCCGCCATGGAAAATATATTCTTTCTCGCGAATGCATTTAAAGACGGCGGTATGGCCATAGGCTTCTTAACAAGCGATATGCGCTTTCTTGGGGCAAATCTTCTTCATTCCGTCACTTCAGCAATTATCGGGGTAAGTATCGCTCTTTCATATTATAAGCGAAAAACCATCAAGATTACTTACATGGCGGCGGGCGTTATCCTCGCTACTTTATTGCACGCTATTTTTAATTTCTATATAATAAGATTATCCGAATCAGGGGAAAGCAATTTAAACGTATTTTTAGGCTTATGGATTTGCACCATTATTATAATTATGACTTTTGAAAAAGTTAAGAGAATAAAAATTAATAAAAAAACATATGAAAAAAAACAAACGATCATTTTTTGAAAGACTCACCGGCAGTTCTAATATGAAAGATAATGACGAATACAGTCCTTTTGAACCGGAAAAAAGAAATCTTGAAGAAAATATTTCGGGCAAAATTAAAAATGACGACTGGATGGAAGAAGAGGAGGATGCTCAACTTACCATAGACCTTCTGCAAGACAATGAATATATTATCATTCAATCAATGCTGGCAGGCGTTAAGCCTGATGACTTGGATGTAGAGATAACCCAAGAAATGATAACCATCCGAGGAAAAAGGAAAAATCCAAATCCGGCATCAAATCAAGAAGATTATTATTGCCAAGAGTTATACTGGGGACCTTTTTCAAGGTCAGTGCTCTTGCCGCAAGAAGTTGATTCGGAAAAATCCGAGGCTGTGCTTAAAGATGGACTTTTGATAATCAAACTCCCTAAAATAGACAAGGACAGAAAACAAAAACTCAAAATTAGAAACTCTTAACGAAAGAATACTACTATGCCCAGGGGCAGGATCGAACTGCCGACCCCTGCTTCCCGCCTAGCGGGATAAATTTTCAG
>CAYIGM010000021.1:5191-10767 GCA_964363045.1 uncultured Candidatus Saccharibacteria bacterium | reverse complement strand
CTTGCGGATGGCATTGATTGTTGAATTAGGGGTGTTGCATAGGTATTGAACCATTGCGAAAGGTTGACAAAATGCTTAGAAGGTGTATAATTAAAAATAGATTGATTTGGTATTTTTTTGTTTTTTTTAAAAAAGAATTAAAAAGAGGAGGAGGAAATATGCCAGATAGGTATATAAAAGATGAGAGTGGGAGGGAAAAGGTGATAGACAGTGTTGAGTTGGCTCTGCGGTTTGGGAAACATAGAGAGAAGAAGGATTACATCGGTATTGTCTCCTGCATAATCCTTGTCGTTCTTTTTGCTCTTGGTGTGTGGTCGGTTGTTTCAATGACCATGGCCAACAACAAAGATGCTATTGTTAGGTTTGAAAAAAACCTGCAATGGCAGGAAAGACAAGAGGCGGAATTGCAACGCCTCTTAGGCAAATGATTGTTTCGGGAGGTTTCTGACTTCCCCCAACAACCACACCGCTTCACAATAATTGTGAAGCGGTTTTTTTATTTTCTCTTTTTGTCGTGGAAGGCTTTATGGACATCGTGGTGCTGTCTATCTGTTATGTGCGTGTAGATTTGGGTGGTGGCGATATTGGAGTGGCCGAGGAGTGATTGAACGGAGCGGATATCGGCGCCGGCTGAAAGAAGGTCGGTGGCAAAGCAATGCCTTATAATATGAGGAGTCACTTTCTTGGAGATGCCGGCCTTTATGGCGTAATGTTTTATTATTCTCTCTATGGAGCGAGGGGTTAATCTGTGCCCGGAATCAGATTTTCCGCCCCCGCTGACACTTAATCGTATAAACATCGCCTCATTCATATCCGCTCGAGCGTCAAGGTAATTTTTCAAAGATTGTTTTGCTGTGTCAGAAAGAAAGACGACTCTTATTTTCCCGCCCTTCCCTCTTATGGAGAATTCATCCCTTTTGAAATTTATTGAATCTATATTAAGACTGCACAATTCCGACACGCGAAGTCCCGTTGAAAAGAGGAGTTCAAGCATGGCTTTATCGCGGAGAGATTTTAATCCGCCGGTCGGCGGATTTTCCGGCGCATCCAGAAGTCTCTCCAGCTCATCTTCGGTTATCAGGTCAAGGTCTCTTTCTGGAATTTTAGCGAGTTCAATTCTCTCGGCAGACAGAGATTTAATGTCCCTCCTGCTTAAATATTTGAGAAAAGCTCTCAGGGCTACGAGGTGATAATTTTGAGTTTTTTTTGAAATAGCCGGATTCAGGCGGTTCAACCATAATCGGTATTGCCTGATTATTTCATCAGATATATCTTCGGCATTTTTTATTTTGCTGAAATCCAGAAAACGCTTTAAATAATGGTCATAATTTTCAATTGTTTTAATACTTCGTCCCCGCTCCACCTCCAAGTGTTCAAGAAATTCTTTTTTAAGCTGGCTGATGTTGCGCGACATTAATTAATTATAGCAGTTTACTATTGAGGCTGCACCCCGCCTGTCGCGACAGGCGGGGTTGCATTTTTTTGAAAAACATTTATTATATCTCGGTAATGTCAACAGTTAATCAATTAGTCAGAGCAAAGAGAAAAAAAATCATAAAGAAAAGCAAGTCAGTGGCGCTGGCTCGCGGTTTTAATGTGCTTAAAAACAAACCGGCTTTTTATCCATCGCCTTTTAAAAGAGGTGTTTGTTTGCAGGTGAAGACCGTTACGCCCAAGAAACCGAATTCCGCGCTTCGCAAAGTGGCGCGCGTAAGACTTACCAACGGCATGGAAGTGACATCTTATATCCCGGGTATGGGGCATAATCTTCAAGAGCATTCGGTGGTGGTAATCCGAGGCGGCAGGGTCAAAGATTTGCCGGGGGTCAGGTATCATATCGTCCGCGGAGTGCTTGATACGACCGGTGTTGAAAACAGAAAGAAAGGACGGAGTCGTTATGGAGCTAAAAAATCTAAAAAATAATTTTTAATTATGCGAAGAAGAGTAAAAAACAGAATAAAGCCGAAAGCGGATATTAGATATTCGTCTGAAGAAGTCGGCCGGTTTATAAACTATATAATGCTCCACGGCAAAAAGTCTGTTGCGGAAAATATAGTCTATTCCGCTTTTGATGAGATTAAAGAAAAAGCTAAAGTAGAAGACCCGATAGCCGTTTTTGATGAAGCTATGAAGAATGTCGGTCCGACGATAGAAGTTCGTTCTCGTCGTGTCGGAGGGGCAAACTATCAAGTGCCGGTGGAAGTAAGGCCGGAGAGAAAGAGCGCTTTGGCGATGCGCTGGATTATTGAAGCCGCCAAAGCCAAAAAAGGCTCGCCTATATATATTCGTCTTGCCAATGAGCTTATATCCGCAAGCAAAAATGAAGGCGAAGCTGTTAAGAAAAGAGAGAATGTCCACAAAATGGCGGAAGCTAATCGCGCGTTTGCTCATTTTGCTTGGTAATATATAAGCGGAAAATGAAAAATTAGAGACGAAAAATATGAGAGATTATCCTATCAATAAAGTTCGCGATATCGGGATTATCGCGCACATAGACGCAGGTAAAACAACCGTCACCGAGCGGATTCTTTTCTATACCGGCGTTTCCCATAAAATAGGCGAGGTTCACGAGGGAGAAGCCATTATGGATTGGATGGAACAGGAAAGAGAGAGGGGGATTACCATTACTTCCGCGGCTACGACTTGTTTCTGGACTCCCACTTACAGTGGCGGAGATGCTGAAGCAAAGCATCGTATCAATATTATTGATACTCCGGGCCATGTTGATTTTACCGTTGAAGTTGAACGTTCCTTGCGCGTCTTGGATGGCGGGGTGGTGGTTTTTGACGGTGTGGCAGGCGTGGAACCGCAATCTGAAACAGTCTGGCGTCAGGCGGATAAATATAAAGTTCCGAGAATCTGTTTTATAAACAAACTTGACAGAACAGGCGCCAGCTTTGAAAAATCATTCGGAACGATACTTGACCGTTTGACTAAGAATGCCGTAAGAGTGCAGATACCTATGGGTGAAGAAGAGAGAATGGAAGGCGTCATAGATATTTTAAAAATGAAAGCCTATCGTTTTGAAGGGGAGATGGGCAACGAGATTAAAGAAGAAGAAATTCCGGAAGCTTTTCTTTCCGAAGCCGGAAAATTTCATGCGGAGCTTGTTGAGAAAATAGTGGAGAATGACGATAAATTGATGGATGAATATCTGGCTGGCAACAAACCGTCTATTGATGAGCTTAAAAAAGTTTTAAGAAAGGCTGTTATAAATAATATTATGGTGCCGGTATTTTGTGGTACGGCGCTCAAGAATAAGGGCGTTCAGCTTGTGTTAGACGGGGTGGTTGATTATCTGCCCAGCCCGCTTGATGTCCCGTCGATGAAAGGATTTGACCCTGAAACGGAAGTGGAAATTACTCGCGCTCCGGCGGACGATGCCCCTTTCTCTTCTTTGGCTTTCAAGCTTCAGACGGACCCTTTTGTCGGACAGCTCACTTACTTCAGGGTTTATTCAGGTTCGTTAAGCGCCGGTTCTTATGTATTGAATTCAACCAATGGGGAAAAAGAGAGAGTCGGCAGAATACTTAGAATGCATGCCAATGACCGTGAAGAAGTTAAAACAGTTTACGCAGGAGAGATTGCGGCGCTCGTGGGGCTTAAAAGCACGAGAACAGGCGATACTTTATGTGACCCGGAGCATCCGATAGTTTTGGAAAAGATTGAATTTCCGGAACCGGTCGTTTCTCTTAAAATTGAACCTAAAACTAAAGCTGACCAAGAGAAAATGGGCATTGCTTTGCGCCGTCTTTCGGATGAGGATCCGACTTTCAGGATAAAATCAGACCCGGAGACTTTGGAAACTATTATTTCCGGCATGGGAGAATTGCATCTTGATGTGCTTGTGGACAGAATGAAACGGGAATTTAAAGTTGAGGCGAATGTCGGCAAACCGCAAGTCGCTTATAAAGAGACTATTACCGCTGAAGCTGAAGCTGAAGGCAAGTATGTGAAGCAGTCTGGTGGCAGAGGCCAATACGGTCATGTTAGAATCAGGATTAAGCCATTGGAGCGAGGCAAGGGATTTGAATTCAATAGCGTTATCAAGGGAGGAGCTATTCCGCAGGAATTTATTCCGGCAGTTGAGAAGGGCGCCCGAGAGGCGCTGGACAGAGGGGTTATTGCCGGCTTTTTGTTGGTGGATTTGGCTTGCGAGCTGTATGACGGTTCATATCATGATGTTGATTCTAATGAAGCGGCTTTCAAGATTGCCGGTTCTATGGCCTTGCAAGACGCCGTTAAAAGAGCCAAGCCGGTGCTTCTTGAGCCTGTGATGAAGGTGGAGGTTATAGTCCCTGACAAATTTATGGGTGACGCGACCGGTAATATAAATTCCAAGAGAGGGCAGATTGAGGGGATGGAAGACCGCGGGAATTTGAAGGTGATAAGCGCGAGCGTGCCACTTTCTGAAATGTTCGGTTACGCTACGGCTCTTCGTTCAATGACGGAAGGCCGAGGCACATTTACAATGCAATTTGACCATTATGCCGTTGTGCCTAATAATGTGGCCGCCGGAATAATTGAAGCGAGGGGGAAATAATATTAAATTTCACTTGGCGCCGCCGCCGCCAAGTGACTGAAAATTATAATCATAATTATGTCTGAAGAGAAAAATGAAAACAACTTGGCGGCGGCGCCGCCAAGTGAAGGTGACGAAGAAAAATTGTTTTCTGACGAAGTTTTTAAAGACGATTTGGAATTTGAAGATAATATAAAGATAGATAATCTGCCCTTATAGATTATAGAAATATTATTTGACAAGAGATATGCTTGTATATACAATGTATATAATTGCGGTATTATGAAATATTTTAACTGGAATTCTGAAAAAAATAAAAAATTAATTAAAGAAAGAGGAGTTTCTTTTGAAATATGTTTGATTAAGATTGAAAGTAAAGATATATTAGATATTCTGAATAATATAAATTACACCAATCAAAAGATATTTGTTTTAGAAATAGAAGAATATGTTTATTTAGTGCCTTTTGTTGAAAATGAAGATGAAATTTTTCTAAAGACTATTATACCTAGCAGGAAATTTACCAAAAAATATTTAAAATAAATTTTTATAAATATAGAAATCAAAATATGAAGAAAAATATGAAATTTACAAAAGAAGAAAGTAACATTTTAAAATCAGCGGAAAGCGGCGAGTTTGTTTCTATTGTATCTAAAAAAAGAGATATTTCGCGGTATTCGAAAATAGCGAAATCCACATTGGCAAAAAATAAAACCATATCTATAAGAATTTCAGAAATTGATTTAATAAAATTAAAAGCAAAAGCGGCTCAGGAGGGTATGCCATATCAAACATTAATATCTTCCTCAATTCATAGGCTTACGGCAAATAAATAATAAAATAAACGCGCTTGGCAACGTGGCGACTTAACATGGAAACTTGGGAATCCAATTCCCAAGTTGGGTTATCCCCACCTTTATATTTCATTGTTTTTCTGAAGAGGGTATTATGAAATTATATGAAAAATTTGATTCAATTATTTAAAGTGATAGTTCTCGGTTTAATATTGGCTGTCGGCATAAGTTACGCATTTGCCTGGACTGCGCCGACTCAA
>CAYIGM010000021.1:0-5091 GCA_964363045.1 uncultured Candidatus Saccharibacteria bacterium | reverse complement strand
TTGACAATATTTTCAATCGCAATTATAGTTGAAATATCGTCCGTTCTTCAAAGAAGCGGACTTTATTTTTAAGAAATAAAAGAGCATATACTCGTATACTCGCTTTGCTCGCAAGGAAAATTGGCATGTTTGATTTAAAACAATTAAATTCCGCTCTTGAACAATTGGAAGTTGAGCGCGGAATTCCAAAAGAAAAAATATTGGAGTCTATAGCAGACGCTCTTTCAGCCGCGTATAAGAAAGATTACGGCAAGAAAGGGCAGATTATCCGGGCTAAATTTGATTTGGACAGCGGAAAGACTGAATTTTCTCAAGTCAAGATAGCGGTTGACGAGTCTATGCTGAAGCCGGAAACGGAAGAAAATGAAGACAACTTGGCGGCGACGCCGCCAAGTGAAGCTTCAGGTTCTGAATCAGAAGAAGAAAGAGAAGAGAATGAAGAACCTAAAGTTCATTTTAATCCCGAGCATCATATAATGATAGACGAAGCCAGAAAAATAAAGAAGAATGTTGAGCCCGGAGAAGAGCTGATTTTTCCTCTTGAGGATAAAGATGATTACGGCAGGATTGCCGCTCAGACCGCCAAGCAGGTGATTATTCAGAGAATCCGGGAAGCGGAGAGAGAGTCAATACTTAAAGAATTTTATGATAGGCAGGGAGAGGTTGTGAGTGGCATAGTCCAACGTATGGAGAATAATAATGTCTTTGTTGATTTCGGCCGCACTACAGGTATCTTGATTCGCGACGAGCAGATAAAAGGAGAGAGATATCGAATCGGAGAAAGAATCAAAGCGTATCTTTATTTGGTTGAAAAAGCGCCTCGTGGTATAAATATTTATCTCTCTCGTTCCCATCCTCGTTTTGTTTTCAAACTTTTTGAAATGGAGGTTCCGGAGATTGCGTCCGGCATTGTTGAGATAAAAAATATCGCCAGAGAAGCTGGCTCTCGCTCTAAGATTGCGGTTATGGCGAATCAAGAAGGGATTGACCCGGTCGGTTCATGTGTCGGTCAGAGAGGGGTAAGAGTGGAAACTGTAATATCAGAGTTGGGCGGTGAGAAAATTGATATAATAGAATGGTCTAAAGAACCGGAAGCCTTCATTGCCAATTCGCTTTCCCCGGCTAAAATTATTGATGTGGAGATAAAAGAAGGACAGAAGGAGGCTAAAGTTATTGTTGATGAAGGACAGCTTTCTTTGGCCATAGGCAAAAGCGGGCAGAATGTTCGTTTGGCCGCGAAATTGACTGGTTGGAAGATTGATATTCACGCCAAGGGCGGAGAGTCTGTGGCTAAGGCCAATGAAGACGGCGAGATGGAAGAAGAGTTAAAAGAAGAAGAAGATAATGACAGAAAAATTTAAAAGTTTATTCTTGGCGAATCCCCTTATTGATAATGAACTAAAAGATGATAAGACTTTTAAATTTTTCTTAAAATAATAAATAATATGAACCTTTGGCATGACTTAAAACCGGGCGAAAAGGATAAGCTCAATGTGGTGATTGAGATACCCAAACTTTCGCGGATAAAATACGAGCTGGATAAAGATTCCGGGCTTATTAAAGTTGACAGGGTTTTGTATTCCCCGATGCATTATCCGGCAAATTACGGTTTTGTGCCGAGGACGCTGTGGGATGACGGCGACCCGCTTGATGTATTGGTGTTGTCTCACGAGTCATTTGTGCCGGGGTGTTTGGTTGACGCCAGGCCCATAGGCGTTCTTGATATGAAAGATGACGGCGAGGGCGACGCGAAGATACTTTCTGTTCCGGCCAGGGACCCGAGATTTAACAGTATAAAAGATATATCTGATATAGAACCGCATATATTGGAGGAGATACTGCATTTTTTCAAGGTTTATAAAGACCTTCAGAAGAAAGAAGTCGTAGTGGAAAAGTGGCAAGGTCGGGAAAAAGCGCTTGAAGCGATTCTCCATTCTTTTGATTTGTATAATCAGAAATATAAGGTATAATTAAGGTTATCCACATATAAAATTCCAATTATTATATTAACTTTTATATAATTAAAGCATTATGAAAAAAATATTTTTAATCTCGTTCCTATTATTAGCGGTTGTTTTTAGCGTTAGGTCTGTTAAAGCGGAAGATTCTTCGGCTACCGGTTCATCAGATAGCCAAAATACGGAAGAAGTGAAAACAGAAGAGACAAAAGAAGAAACAGCGGAAACGAAAGAATCAGAAGAAACTAAAGAAGAAGAGGCAGTGGAAGCAAAAGAATTAGAAACAGAGGAAGAAACGAAAGAATCAGAAACAGAAGAATCAGATAGCCAAAATACGGAAGAAGTGACAGGTGAAACAGAATCTGGAACAGAAACAGAAGAAGTTGAGAATGAAGTAGAAACAGAAACAGAAATAGAAACAAAAAGGGAAAAGTATAAAAAAGAAATCAAAGAAAGAAGAGAGATGGCTAAAAAGTTATTTGAACAAAAAAGAGAGGCATATAAAGATTTTGTAGAGAGCAAGAGGGAAGAATATAAAAAGGAGATAGAAGAAAAAAGGGAAGAAGCTAAAAAGCTGTTTGAACAAAAGAAGGAAGATTTGAAGACACAGCTTGAAGAGATAAAAGACGAGAGAAAGAAGGAATCAGTTGAGAAGATTGACGAGCGTATTAAAGAATTGAATGAGAGAATGGTTGAGCATTTTTCAAATATTTTAGACAAGATGGATGAAATTCTTGGTGGCATCAGTTCTCGTACTGATAAGGCAGAGGTGAATGGTCTTGATGTCAGCAGTGTAAGGACATTGATTGGCAATGCTCAGGCGGCGATAGATTCCGCGAGAGAGAGTGTCGCGGCGCAAGCTGAAAAAGTTTATTCAATTGATATTACCACTGAAGAGAATCTAAAGACTGATGTCGGTGAGACGCGCCAAGTATTGCGCGATGACCTTTCAAAAGTTAAAGATGCTGTAAAAGCGGCGCATACAGCCATTAGAGAGGCGGCTGTCGGTTTAACTAAGATACCAAAAGTTGATGAATATGAAACGGAAGATGGCGATAGTCAAAATAGCGATGACGCTACGACAGATACAAACGGCAATGGTGAATCCGATAGCGCTGAATAATGCTCCAGCGTCAAAGATAATTAATAATTTAAACCACGAAATTTTATGAAAAAAAATATTATAATCATCGCAATCGTAATAATAATTATTGGAGCAGGCTTGGCGTATTGGTATTTGAATTATTATAAAATCTCGCAAGTAGAATCTCCGGCGGTTCAAAGCGGGGCGGTTCTTAAAGAAGGTGACACAACAACAAGCATCAATAACGCCATTGATAGCATAGATTTGGGAGATTTGGATAAAGAATTTCAGGCGATTGATTCTGAAATTCAGAGTTTATAATCTAATAATTTGTTAGTTGCAAAAAACTCACAGGTCTTTGGCCTGTGAGTTTTTTGCAAAATAATTATTTTTTTGTTAGACTGTAAAACTTATGGATATAAAAATTGAAATTAAAAAATCACCGGGTTCGCTTATTGAGATTGAAGGAGAGATTTCCGTCTCGGATTTTGAAGCGGAGAGAGTTTCTGTTGTAGCTAAGCTCGGCAACAGTTTAAAGATTGACGGTTTTCGTCCGGGAAATGCGCCGGAAAAAATTTTAATTGAAAAAGTAGGCGAAGCGGCATTTTTAGAAGAGATGGCGGAAAGCGTTTTGCAAAAAGCGTATTCTCAAATTATTAGAGATAATAAGATAGAGGCCATTGGGAAGCCGGAAGTCACTATTACCAAAATTGCCAAAAATAATCCTTTGGGTTTTAAAATAAAAACCGTTGTTTTGCCGGAGATAAAGCTTGCCGATTGGAAGCTGTTGGCGGAGAAAATAATGTCCGTTAAGGAAGATATTTCTGTCGTGGATAAAGAGGTTGATGAAGTGGTGAATAATATAAGAAGGAGCAGGGCGAATACTTCGCAAAAAAAAGAAGATTCGCTTGAAGGAGAAAATAGTCTAAACGAACTTATACTGCCGGAGATTACAGATGAATTCGTTAAGACCCTAGGTGATTTTAAGGATATATCTGATTTTAAAGAGAAAATAACTCAAAATATAAAGCTTGATAAAGAGATGAAAAACAAAGAGAAGAAAAGGATTGAGACAATAGAAAAGATTATAGAAAAATCAGAATTAGATGTTCCGGAGATGCTTATCAAGTCGGAGAAAGGTAAAATGCTTGCTGAAATGAAAGCGAGCGTATCGCAGATGGGTTTGAAATGGGAGGATTATCTTTCTCATCTTAAGAAAACAGAGGAAGAGATATTAAGCGGGTGGAATGAAGACGCTAAGAAAAGAGTTTTATTTGGGCTTATCTTACGCGAGTTGGCGATCAAAGAAGATATAAAAGTGCCTGATGAAGAGCTGGAAGCCGAGGTTGATAAAATAACGGCGCATTATAAGGCGCATGGGCAGGAGATAGAGAGAGCTCGTGTTCGGGATTACGCTTTCGGTGTTTTGCGAAACGAAAAAGTGTTTGAAATGCTTGAATTATCGAGGTTGAACCTCGATAATTAAGGTCTAAGGGGTTAGCGTGTATATAAAAAGGCAGGTGAATAAAGTGAGAATCTTTATTAACAAGAACAGCTTTAAATCTTCCCTGAAATAATCCTCCAACACGATCATATTTTTTATTGAAATACATTGCATATCCTGTTCCTAATTTTTGCATAAATTTTATGATTCCATTTTCTTCTTTTTGTTGCACCAGTAAATGAAAATGATTTGGCATTAGTGTAAATATTAATATATTTACCAGCAATTGCCTTGGTTTACGTTCTGTCATTTTATTGCTATTTGATGAATCAAAATAATACCCGTTATTTGAGATTAAGGCGCGGTCGTTGAATTCAAAAAGATTATGTATGAAGCGCAAATAATCTTGATTATCCATAAATACATCCCTTTTATCCACTCCACGATTATAGATGTGATAAATTTGATCGTTGGCTAAAATTGATTTTTTCATATTTTTTATATAATTATACTTTATAATCTATCAAGGTTCAACCTCGATAGATTTACAAAAACTTGACCTTTTTTTTAATTTGAGTAGAATGTATTAATCGCATATTTGCGTA
>CAYIGM010000020.1:0-11648 GCA_964363045.1 uncultured Candidatus Saccharibacteria bacterium | reverse complement strand
TTATGGAGCTCGGACGCCGAGCAAAACTGGCTCATAAACTTTTATTGCAGTCATTTTCCATGCCTGCTTTTAAAGTTTCTGACGCTTCAAAATATCTTAATGCTTCAAACACAGCGACCAATACCCTTGTCGGCGAAATGGAGCGCGTCGGCATCCTTAAGGAAATAACCGGTTTTTCCCGTAACCGGATTTTTGTCCTGCACGAATATCTGAAACTCTTTAATAGGTAAATTTATGAATAATCTTTCATTGATTTTTTTATACCCCCTGTTTTGGTCGGTATTGCAGGGCCTCAAAGATGTGATTTTCGGCAATGTCGGGCGCGCCGTCCAAGTCGGCGATGGTGCGGGCGAGCTTTATCACTTTATGATACGCTCGGCCGGAAAGGTCTAATTTGGTGGCCGCTTGGTTTAGGGTATTTTTTAACGTCTCTGAAAGAGGAGCAAAAGCTTTAATCTCTTTTGCCGTCATCTCGCTATTTGTTAACGCTTGGTTCTTTTTATTCTTTTGAGAAAATCTTTTTCTTTGGATGGAGCGGGCTTTTTCAACTCTGTTTTTTATTGCAATTGAAGTTTCAAGATTGATTGAGTCGTCCGAGAATTTTTCAAGCTCTATTCTGGGCACATCAATGTAGAGGTCAATTCTATCAACAATCGGCCCGGAAATTTTTCTTCGGTAGTGCATTAAAGCGCCCATACTGCAGATGCATTCTTTGGGAGTGCCGGCGTTTCCGCAAGGACAAGGATTGGCGGCGGAGACGAGAATGAAATTTGCCGGAAATTTTATAGTGCCTCTGGCTCGGGAGATATTTATTATTTTATCTTCAAGTGGCTGGCGGAGCGATTCTATAACCCGGCGTTCAAATTCGGGAAATTCGTCCAGAAAAAGGACCCCTCGGTGAGCGAGAGTGATTTCTCCGGGTTTGGGAAAATTCCCTCCGCCCACTAAAGAAACATAAGAAGCGGTGTGGTGCGGAGCGCGAAACGGCCTTTCAAAGGCAATATCCCCTTCTAACGCGCCTGATACGGAATGAATGCCGGTGACTTCAAGAGTTTCAGCGAATGAGAGGTCTGGCAATATGCCGGCAAAAGCTTTGGCGAGCATTGTCTTGCCTGTGCCGGGCGGACCGACCATAAGGACATTGTGTCCGCCCGCCGCCGCTATCTCCATCCCCCTTTTGGCCGTCTCTTGGCCTTTTATATCGGAGAAGCAAATTGTCTGCTGGCGCGGTTTTTTCAGTGTTTTAAAATCAATATGTTCTTGCGGTTTTATTTCAAAAGAAATAATCTCTCCAGATTCATTTTCCGGTACGATTTTTCTGGGCGGGTAGAGGTGGGCGCTTATCTCTTTTAAATTTTTACAGCCGAATATTTTAAGTTCGTTTATCAAAGACGCTTCGCGGGCGTTGTCTATTGGCAAGAATATTTCTTCAAAACCGGCATCTTTAGCCGCCAGGGCAAGGAAAAGCGCTCCTTTTATAGGGCGCAGTGTTCCGTCCAGCGCGACTTCGCCGAGAAATAATTTTTTACCGGCATCAAATCTTATCTGTTTTGAAGCTAAAAGATAAGCTATCGCTATCGCCAAATCAAATATCGGACCCTCTTTTTTTATATCAGCTGGCGCCAAAGAGACTATCACTTTTTGATTTTTTTTCTGCGGAGAAACGAAACCGCTGTTTTTTATGGCGGCGCCTATTCTTTCTTTGGATTCTTCAACCGCTTTGTCCGGCAGTCCCACTAAAGAGAAAGAATGAAGTCCTTGAGAAAGATCTATCTCCACATCAATAATACGAGCGTCAAGTCCGATTGTTTGAGCGGAATGAACTTTGACTGACATAATATTAGGCGTGTTCTATGCAAGTTTTAGCCGCCGGGTTTGCTTCCAGGCGATTCTTTTCAATCTCTTTGCCGTCCACCGCGCATTTGCCGTAATTTCCGTCTTTAATTCTTTCTAATGCCGAAATGATATCTTTTAGACGGTCTTCAAGCTCTATCTCAACCGCGGCCCTGTTTTCAAATTCTTCAAAATTATCTGACATTTCATTTGCATCTGAATGGAGTAAGTTTAAATCAGCCGGCGTCGCTTCCCAGTCTTTGGGATTGTCCGGATTGTGTCTTCCCACCTGCAAAAGCTCGTTCTCAAGTATCCCCCGCTCTTCTTCCAGTTTATTTTTAAAATATTTAATGTCTATTGCCATTTAAATATAATACCAACAATGAGATTAAAAATCAATCTTGGCGGAGATTCAATTTTATATTGAAGATAAGGCTTGGCGTCTTAAGATTTCTTCAAAAGTATTATTGTTTAAGGTCATGACCAAGGTGTCTTTGTCTAGAAATGAATAGAGTAGGACGGTCTGCCCGCTCTCACTGTAAAGAATACGGGTGTCGTGATTCTTTATTATTTTATCCTGAAACTTGGAACCAGACGAAGCCTCAGAAACCGGCATTATCTCTTTAATGTCGCTTGATATTGTTTTTTCCCACTTGAGCATTACGGCCAAACTATTTTCAAATGAGCTTATTTTGAGAATGATAAAAGGTTTATTTTGGTCTGCTCCGTATACGCCAAACATGAATTTGTCGGTTAAAAATGACGAGAAGCCGAGTGGTGTATTAACCCCTGAATATTTAAAGAATAATTCAGGGGTAATCAGATGTTTATCGCCGTCAATAAAAACAAAATCAGTTATATTTCCTATTTTAATATCTGACCCGATAATTTCCTTTATTTTATTTTTATTGTTTTGTTGGTTGTTCGCCTCAAGTGTGACAAATTCTTGTTTGTCAGACGAAATGACAGAGGCGGGGAATCTTACTTGAGAACCCGGTTCTTTTTGGGCGGTCTTATTTTTTAATAAGACGACGAAAGCAAAAACTCCGACACTTATCATAATAAGAATTATAACCGCTAAAGTTATAAATTTATTTTTATTTGGCTCGTAGTTCCCTGATATTTTTAAACCTTGCTTTACCGCTTGTTTGCCGGCAATATCAACCATCGACATTTTCTGTTGATTTATATATTCCTGCATATCGCTTTTCATTGTGCGCAGGGCCGGTTTTGTTGATGGAAAAACCTTATTGGCGTCCTCGGTGATTATTTTTTCCGTCTCTTCGTTCATTATTTCTATTATAGCTTATTTGTTCGCGCGAGCTATTGTTGGTGTTATTTTGCGAGGGTTTTGCCCCTTTATTTTCGGCATAAAGAGGGTCGGCTGATTTAATAGACAGATTGATTCTCCCTTTTTCATCAATCTCTTTTACGACAACCGGCACATTGTCGCCTATTGCCACAACATCGGTCACTTTATCAATTCTGAAAGGGGCCAGCTCTGAAATATGAACCAATCCTTCCGCATTATGCCCGATTTCTACCATGGCGCCGAAATCAAATAATCTTGTGACAATCCCGTCAAATCGCTCGCCGGCGTGATATTCTCTCGTAATATCCTCAATTATTTTCTTGGCTTTTTCCACGGCATCTTTTTTGCCGGTTAGGAAAACACTGCCATCTTGCTCAATGTCCACTTCACTCCCGGTCTCTTCAATGATGGATTTGATTACTTTTCCTCCCGGGCCGATTACTTCTCCTATTCTCTCCGGGTCTATCATTATTTTTATAATTTTCGGCGCGGTCTCTTTGGTATCCGGTCTTGGCGCTGGAATCGCTTCAATAATTTTATCTAATATTTTGAGCCGGGCTTTCTTGGCTCCGGCTAAAGCTTCAATAAGAATATCGGTTGGAATGCCTCCGACTTTTACATCCATTTGAATGGCGGTGACGCCTTCTTTGGTGCCGGCAACTTTAAAGTCCATATCCCCATGATGGTCTTCCGGCCCTTGGATATCGGTTAATACTTTGTATTTCCACTCGCCGGAGGCGGATTTCGCTTCGCTCAACATCAATCCCATAGCAATGCCGGCGACAGGATTTTTAATAGGCACACCGGCATCCATTAAGGCGAGAGTTGAAGCGCAGACCGAGCCCATAGAGGTGGAGCCGTTTGAGGCCATTGATTCTGAGACTATGCGGATAGTGTAAGGAAAATCATCTTTATTCGGGAGAACCGCTTCCAGAGCTTTTTCCGCCAGGGCTCCGTGGCCGACAGCTCGGCGGTTTATTCCACCCATTCTGCCCGTTTCTCCGGTTGAAAAAGGAGGGAAATTATAATGGTGCATAAAGCGTTTTTCAGTTTGCAATTCCATTCCTTCCACTAGCTGGACTTCTTTTGGTCCGCCGAGAGTAAGTACCGAAAGAACATGAGTCCCGCCGCGAAAGAAAATACCGGACCCGTGCAAGCGGTCTGATAATCCTCCGGCTTGAGCGAAGAGAGGCCTCACTTCATCCATTCCTCGGCCATCGGGCCTTCTGTTTGAGGAAATCGCTTCTTTGTGGACAATATTATTTATCTCTTCTTCAAAATATTCGCCGGCGAGGGAGAGCTCTTCCGGCAATGTTTCTTTTATAACCCCAATCCAAAAATCCTTAAGCGGATTTATTTCACTTTTTTTATTATTGAAGACGACTTCTTCCATTTTATCTGCAACATGCTCTCTAAAAAGCTCTTTCAATGTTTCTGAAGGTTTTTTGCTTTCAAATATTATTTTTTCTTTTCCGATATCATTTATTATCTGTTTTTGGAAATCTTCTATTTTTTTTAATTCTTTTTCCGCCAGATTGAATGCTTCTTTTATTTTATCCTCGCCTATTTCTTTTGCTCCGGCTTCTATCATGTTTATTTTTTCTTCTTTGCCACAAATCAAAATATCCAGTGGAGAATTCTCTCTTTGGGGGTAGGTGGGGTTTATAATGAGTTTTCCATCGCTTTCTCCTATGCGAACAGATGAAACAGGACCACTCCACGGCGTTTCCGATGTCGCTATGGCTAAAGACGCGGCAATAATAGATGGCACGTCAGGGTCATTTTCTTCATCTATAGCCAGAACGGTTATGACAACCTGAACCTCATTTCTCATTGATTGATTGAAGAGCGGTCTGATGGTTCTGTCTATGGCTCTGCCGGCAAGAATGGCTTCGTCAGTCGGCCTCCCCTCTCTTCTTATGAAACGACTGCCAAGAATTTGGCCGGCAGCGTAAAATCGCTCCTCATAATCAACTACCAAAGGAAGATAATCCGTATCTTTTTCTTTTTTTGACATTACAACAGTCGCCAAGACTGTCGTTTGTCCGTATCTTACGATAACGGAACCGCTTGTTTGGTCTGCCAAGTCGGAGAATTCCGCGGTGAGCGTCCTCCCGCCTATCTCCATAGAGTACTCTTTTGTGTGCATAAGTTTGTCGCTAGGAGACTTTGATTACCAGATTTTAGAACACGAAATGCTTATTCCTGTTCTACTTATCTGACAACCTAAAACCTCAAGCGAATGTTAATGTTAATTTACTTATAATCCTTATTTATCATATCTTAATAATAACAAGATTTACCTTTTCATTAAGTATTTGCTCTTGTTTTCTGAGAGATCTACGAAATCGTCAGCGGCTTCGCGGATTTGTCCGGAAGCTGATTTGCCAAAGGCGATAACCTCCACTTGCGTGCTAAAGGTGCTTTTGAGGTAATTGATGAGGGGGGTAAAATCTCCATCGCCTGAAATGATGACCACCGCGTCAAGGCGAGGCGCAAGTCTTATAGCGTCAACGGCTATCCCCACATCCCAATCGGCTTTCTTGGCTCCGCCGAAGAAGATTTGCAGGTCTTTAGTTTTGGTTTCTATGCCAAGATTGGTAAGCGCTTCAAAAAAGCTCTTCTCTTCTCCGGATTCGGTGGTGATGACATAAGCAAGAGCGCGGATAAGCTGTCTGCCGGCAACGGCCGTCTTCATCACTTCGGCGAAATTGACTCTGGCTTTGTATAAATTTTTGGCGCTATGGTATAGATTTTGAGTGTCTATAAATACTCCCACCCTTTGATTTTTATGTTTGACTACAGCCATTATTATTTTTTAAGATTCAGTTTCTTAATGAGGGATTTATAACGTTTCTCGTCTTTTTTAGAGAGGTAGTTGAGAAGAGTCCTTCTGTCCGCCACCATCTGCAGAAGACCTTTTCGCGAGTGATTGTCATTTTTGTGTTTTTTCAGGTGGCTTGTTAATTCTTTTATCTTTTCAGATAAGACGGCAATCTGAATTTCCGGCGAGCCGGTGTCAGTTTTGTGCGTTTGATACTTTTTTATAATAATTTGCTTCTTTTTGGTTAATAGCATGATTTTTCAAATTTAACATAAAATTCTTTAAAACGCAACCCTAATTATTATTTAACATTCTCAACTATTTTTTCAAATATTTCCGGCCGTTTTTCAGCTATTTCAGCCAATATTTTCCTGTCTATTTCAATATTCTTCTTTTTTAAGCCGTCTATGAATCTGCTGTAAGATAAACCAAGAGGCCTGACGGCGGCATTTATTTTAACTTGCCAAAGAGCCCGGAATACTCTCTTTTTCTTCCTTCTGTGAGCGAAAGCGTGAGTGCCGGCCTTTTGGATGGCCTGTTTGGCTGATTTTTCTTTCGTACTGCGCCCAAAACGGTAGCCTTTTGTTTGCTTAAGGATATTGCGTCTTCTTTTTAATGCGATTATGCCCCTTTTTACTCTTGTCATTGTTTAATTTCTATTTATTTTTTTGTAAAAATCTGCCTAAATTTTTATTACTGATGGTAAAATTCGCAAATCCTTTTTTGGCGAGTGTTTTACTCCCGCTTTCTTTGGCGTTAAAATGACCTTGGCCGGGTTTTCTCGCCAAGACTTTTCCTTTTCTCGTAACTTTGATTCTTTTACTGAATGATTTGTTTGTTTTTTGCCCTTTCATTTATTTTTTCGGTTGATTTTTATCGGTTTCTATTATCGCGCTTATCCCTTTTGGCCCTTGCTTCGGTCCGTCGGCAATCTTATGATTTTCGCTTACGAAATCAAGGACTCGTTTTAATCTTTCTCTTATAAAATCTTTATCAAGATATTTCGCTCTGCCTCTTAAAATAAGGTCTATTTTTACTCTGTCGCCTTCCTTTAGGAATTCTGAAATCTTTCGGGCTTTAAGTTCAAGGTCGTGTTCGGATGTTCCGATGCCTATTCTTATATTCTTTATTTCAATGGTTTTAGATTTCTTTACGGCATCTCTCGCTTTTTTCTGCTCTTGATATTGGAATTTACCATAATCCATTATTTTTGCAACAGGCGGTTTAGCGGTCGGCGATATCTCTATCAGGTCAAGCTCTTTGATTTTGGCTTGTTTAAGAGCTTCTTCTGTCGGTATCACACCAAGATTTTCACCATTATCAGAGATAACTCTTAACTCGGGCGCGGTTATTTGATTGTTTATTCTTGGTTTCTTCAGAAGAAATATATAATATCAGATTATGAAGCGCCGGTCAAGAAATAAAAAAGACCGCTAAATAGATTAAGCGGTCTTTTGCGGTCCGGGCAAAGCTTTTTAATTAACTTGCTCTTTCGTTTTTGATTATATCTCTGATTATCATCTCTCTCCAACTTTCTTTAAAATTGCAGTTTTTACACTTGCGTCGGCCGAAGATCATATCTCCGTCAGTTCTGGTTTCTAATATTAATAGCTCTTTGCATTTACTGCAATGCATTTTCTTTGACATTTTCTAACCTCCTTTTTTGAATGTTTATATTCAGGAAAGAGTTTTCTATCTTCCGATTATATTATATAATAGTATAGTAATTAGTAAAAGTTGGCGTGTGAAAACCCTCTTTTTTAATATAAGTTAAGCAGTGATTAGAAAAATTTATATGGAAAAATTTGAACAAACAGGCAATAATCCGAATAAAGAAGAAAAAGTCATTTTTCACAATGATGACGAAAACGGGACTTATATGGAAGCTTATATAAATCCGCAAACCAAAGAAACCTTCAGATATTTTATCAAGGATAAAGATGATAATATTTTGCAATTTTTTGATTTGACCGGGAAGGAGGAGTATTTTGATGAAATAAAAAAGTTATTTGTTAAATATGGCGTTGAGCTTACTGTTGAAAAGATGACTAGAGTAGCGGAATTAGAAAAGAAGGCGAAATTAAATGAAATACTCAATTCAATTAATGAAGACACGGATATTGAAAATTAAAAATCAGCTCGCCTTAAGAAGGCGAGCTGATTTTTATTATGGTGTAGGCTGATGAATGACGTTAGAACCTCCCAAATGTATTGGAAACAAAGGGCAGATTAAACAAATCTACAACAACAGTTCATCAATGTGGAAGTGGCGGGAATCGAACCCGCGTCCAGTTGAATCCTGTGAAAACACGTCTACAAACTTATCTTTTTTAGCGCCCTTTAGTGCATGGGCAATTTGAGAGTATAGGATATGAAAAAGCAAAAGTCGTTATACTCCGATCCCCTTTGATTTGAAAATTCGCCGAGGAGAATGAATTTTCTATTTCGATTATTTGACGCCCGCTTTATTTATCGAAAGTCCACAAAGCTAGACGGCTTACGCGATGGCGTAGGCTGGAGCAAGGTCGCTAACTCCAAAATATGGAGAAACGGTTGCTTTTACAGTTTTAGCACTTATTTGTTTGCGATGTTTAGCGAGCGTTCGCAAGCTCGGTTTGCGGCATCTTCAAGGTGTGACAACTGTCGAAGCCGATCACTCCCCTAAAATATCTTCTTTACCTCTTCATTTCTCTTTCTATCTTTCTTTCAGTCTCTCTTCTCTTTATTGTCTCTCTTTTGTCAAATTTCTTCTTTCCTTTGACTAACCCTATCTCAATCTTTATCAGACTTTTTTTAGTATACACCGAAATAGGCACTATTGTCAATCCCCTCTGCTGTGATTTCCCTGCCAGATAAGAGAGTTCTTTTCTTTTCAAGAGAAGTTTTCTTGTTCGGTCGGGTTCATATTTTGTATGGATATTATGAGATTGGAAAGCGGGTATCTCCATATTTACGACAAAGGCCTCATTCCCTCTTATAAGCGCGCGGGCGCCGGTGATGGAGCCGTGTTTTGCTTTCAACGACTTTACCTCAAAACCGAAAAGCTCAATCCCTGCTTCAAATTTCTCAAGGACTTCGTAATCAAAATATACTTTTTTGTTTTGGATTAATGCCGGCATCGTATTTATATTATATTACAATAACACAATATTTTTATTTTATAATCAATTATTG
The DNA here is from genome assembly GCA_964363045.1 of uncultured Candidatus Saccharibacteria bacterium. GTDB lineage: Bacteria > Patescibacteriota > Minisyncoccia. The sequence continues at coordinate 2,505 of CAYIGM010000020.1, read as the reverse complement.
AGGTTCAACCTCAATAATTGATATGGTTTTTTTATTTACTTTATCGGCTTTTTCTATATAATAGATTTATATTATGGTAAAGATTCCTAAAATTCCCACGAAAATTCCCGGACGAAAAGAGAAAAAAGATTTTGGAATAGGTCAGTTTAGCCGGCATCTTATTACAGCTCTTCTTGTGTTGATGCTTATTACAGGCGTCTATTCCATTATTGTTGATAATCAGAAAAATATTCCGGAGATAGCCCTTTCTGAATTTGTGTCAGAGATTAACGCCGGTGCTGTTTCCAAAGTGACGGTTGAAGGAGAGAAAATTAATATTGAACTTAAAGACGGCACTTTGAAAACTTCCAAGAAAGAGGCGGAATCATCTTTATCTCAGACACTTTCAAACTACGGTATTTCCAAAGAAGAGCTTGGTAAGGTGAGTTTTGAAGTGAAAAATCCTTCAGATTTTACTTTTTATCTTCTGGCTTCCCTTCCTTTTATTATTCCCATCATCCTTATAGCAATTTTCTTGTATTTTGCTTCCCGCCAGGTTAAGGGTTCAAGTATGCAGATGTTCTCTTTCGGTCAGTCTAAGGCGAGGGTTGTTTATCCTGATGACAAAGCGCAGAAGGTGACTTTTGGTGATGTGGCCGGCGTGAAAGAAGCGAAAGAAGAGCTGAAAGAAATTGTTGATTTTCTTAAAAATCCGAAGAAGTTTCTTGATATTGGAGCAAGAATTCCGAAAGGCGTTCTCTTGATGGGGGCTCCCGGCACCGGTAAGACTCTTCTGGCTCGGGCGGTTGCCGGCGAAGCCGGTGTGCCGTTTTTTCATATTTCCGGTTCGGAGTTTGTGGAGATGTTTGTCGGTGTGGGCGCTTCTCGGGTGCGCGACCTTTTCCTTATGGCCAAGAAAGCCGCGCCTTCAATAATATTTGTTGACGAGATAGACGCTGTCGGCCGTCATAGGGGCGGTGGTACTGGCGGAGGACACGATGAGCGCGAACAGACGCTTAATCAGATTTTGGTGGAGATGGACGGCTTTGAACCGCATGAGAAAGTGATAGTGATGGCGGCGACAAACAGGCCGGATGTCTTGGATACGGCGCTTCTTCGCCCGGGGCGTTTTGACAGAAGGGTGATGCTTGATTTGCCGGATATTAAAGACAGAGAAGAAATTTTATCCATTCATTCAAAGAAGAAGCCCTTTGCCGAAGATGCTAGTTTGAAGGTTGTCGCCGAGAGGACGCCGGGCTTCTCTGGAGCTGACCTTTACAGTCTTATGAATGAGGCGGCTATCCTTGCCGCCAAGGAGAACAGGAAGCTTATTTCCCAATTTGACCTCATTCGTTCTATTGAGAAGGTGATGCTCGGACCGGAGAGGAAGAGCCGGCTTTTATCAAGTGAAGAAAAGAAGATTGCGGCGTATCATGAGGCGGGTCACGCGCTTGTCTCTTCAGTTTTAACTCACGCCGACCCGGTTCATAAAGTTTCCGTTGTTTCTCGCGGAAGAGCGGCCGGTTATACGCTTAAGCTCCCTATGGAGGAGAGGCACTTGCACTCTAAAGCTCATTTTGTAGATGATATAGCGGTTTCTCTGGGCGGTTATATGGCGGAGAAGATAATTTTCGGTGATATTACGACGGGCGCTTCAAATGACTTGCAGGTGGCGACAAGTTTGGCGAGAGACTTGGTGACAAAATACGGAATGTCGGAGAAGGTTGGTCCGGTCGCTTGGGGTGATTATGAAAGCTCGCCGATATTTGGTGGCGCCTATTATTCCGGTAATAGCTATTCCGAGTCAATAGCCTCTTTAATAGACAGTGAGGTCTCCGCTTTTATGAATGAAGGAAAAGATAGGGCGGAACAAGTTTTGAAGGGTCATCACGATGCTCTCAAAATGATCGCTGATGAATTGATAGAAAAAGAGACGATAGAACGAGAGGAGTTTGAAAAAATTCTTATTTTGAATAAGATAAAGCCAAAGAGAAAGAAAGATGCGGTTTAAATTAGATGCGCTCGTAGCTCAGTTGGTAGAGCGCGGAGCTTATACCTCCGTGGCCCCAGGTTCGAGTCCTGGCGAGCGCATAATTCATAACTTGGTCGGGAAATTGACCGACTTTTTCGTTGGTGGCGGATTAAGGCGTTTAAGTTTTTGTTTTCTGTCTTTTTGTGCTATCTTCCTTTTATGAAAACGAAGAGTGAAAAACTAGCCAAGAAAATAAAGAAAAAGAAACCGGAGATTGTGGCGCCGGCCGGCAGTTTGGAGAAGCTTAAATACGCTTTTGAATACGGGGCGGACGCCGTCTATTGCGGTATCCCCGACTTTTCTTTGCGGGCGAGGATAAATCATTTTGATACGGATGACATCCTGGAAGGAATAAGATACGCGCATAATCTTGGCAAGAAAGTTTATGTGACGGTAAACATTTTTGCTCATAATGAGCATATTAGTAAACTCCTTAAAATGTTTTAGGCACAGACATATGGCGGTTTAATTAATTGATAATCTTTCAGAAATTC
>CAYIGM010000019.1:0-12791 GCA_964363045.1 uncultured Candidatus Saccharibacteria bacterium | reverse complement strand
CTGCCCGAATACTTGGAGGGCAGAACCCTGAAAGAAAAACACCCTTTCCTTTTTCAAAAGAAATTTCACCCCCCGCCAAAAGAGATATGCAAGGAGTGTTTTTCTTTCGGGGTTGCTGGCGTTCGCCAGTGCGTGGGGCTTTCTCCGAGCGTATGGTTTAGTTTCGCTTCACCACGCCCACTCCTTGGTTAGTTCTCAACCGTTAAGTTCCATTCTGGTGCCGGAGGAGGGAGTTGAACCCTCATGGAAGTAAATCCACACGATTTTGAGTCGTGCGCGTATGCCAATTCCGCCACTCCGGCAATTGAAATCTTAGAGAATAATATCAAAGTTTGCGTCAAAAATCAATTTTGGTATAATTAAATCAATTATGTCTAACCTGCACAGCAATTCAATATTTTGGATAGAAGTTGATAAGATTAACCCCAATCCGTATCAGCCCCGGCGCGAATTTGATGAAGAAAAACTTGGCGAGCTTGCCGAGTCTATTCGCCAGTATGGCATTCTTCAGCCTTTAGTCGTCACTAGAAAGGAGATAGAAACGGATAACGGAATTAGGGTTGAGTATGAGCTTTTGGCGGGCGAGAGAAGATTGAGGGCGTCAAGGAAAGCGGGTCTTTTTCAAGTGCCGGTTATTATAAGAAATGATGAGAGCTCAAAAGTTAAATTGGAGATTGCCATTATAGAGAATCTCCAGAGAGAGGATTTGAATCCGGTTGAGAAGGCGCGAGCTTTTAAACGGCTTATTGATGAATTTGAGATGAAGCATCACGAAGTCGCGGCTAAAGTAAATAAAAGCAGAGAATTCGTGTCAAATACCGTAAGGATACTGGCCTTGCCGGAGATTATACTGATGGGGCTGGGGGGAGGTAAAATAAGCGAAGGGCATACGCGTCCGCTCTTAATGCTTTCCGACCGGCCTGATGACCAGATGACTCTTTTTGAGGAGATAATTGTAAAAAAAATGACCGTTCGGGAGGCGGAAGGTATCGCCAGGGGGATAGCGAAAGAGCGCGTCCGTAAGCAAAATTTTGTACTTGACCCTGAAACTCAAAATATTGAAAATAAACTTTCTGATGATTTGGGAACAAGAGTTCAGCTTGAAAAAATAGGAGAAAGAGGAAAAATTGTGATTAATTTCTTTTCCGCGGAAGAGCTTGAGGCCCTTTTATTTAAATTAAGCGGGAAATATTTGCCGTCGAACGGAAGCGATAATACCGTATTATCCGATGAGTCAATTAATGACGAAGAATCCATAAATGCTCTTTCTCAAGCGCTGGATTTCAATGGTGATAAGTCTTTGGAAAAGTCTCAACCTGAAGATATTTCGCCTCTTTTTTCTCAATCTCCCGACTCTGACCAAAATATGTTGGATAATTTTACAATTTAATTCGCGAGGAGACTCCTTTGATTTTTTTTATTTTTTCAAGTTTTGATTTTATTTTTTCAAATTGAGCGCGGTTTTTCGGAGTAAAAAGAAGATTTATTATTTTAAATCCGTCTTCTTGCCTTGAATTCGTGTTTTCAATATTGGCTCTGAATTCCGAGAAAATGGAAGTGATATCTTTCAATAAGCCGACTCTGTCGCGCGCCTTTATTATTACTTCAATTTTTTCAAGATTTTTAATATTTTTTTCCGGAGCATCGGAGAGCATATAACCGTACTTTTTAAGCGATAATTTAATCTGTTTTTTCGCGAGGGTCGTCTTTGCGCTTTTCAGCCATACTATATTCGGTTTTTTGTCTTTTATAGTTTGCACATCCACAATATCGCCGTTTTTCAAGACTGTATCCAGCGAAGAGAATTTTTCGTTGATTTTCGCTCCGCTCGCTTTGTTTCCTATCGCTGAGTGAATGGCATAAGCGAAATCTATCACCGTTGACCCCTTGGGTAAATCTATGACATCCCCCTTTGGAGTGAAAGTAAAAACACGGTCTTCAAAGAAATCTATTCTTAAGTTTTCCAAAAAATCTTCAGGATTTTTAACATCTTTCTGCCAGTCAAGCAATTGGCTTACCCAAGCGAGTTTGGGGTTTGAAACCCAGCTTTTTCCGGACACATTTTCTTTATAGGCCCAATGAGCGGCAATACCGTATTCAGATTCTTTATGCATTTTTTCGGTCCTTATTTGGATTTCCACTATCTTACCTTTATCGGTAAAGACGGTGGTGTGGAGACTTTGGTAGCCGTTCAGTTTAGGGAGAGCAATATAATCTTTTATTTTGCCGGGAAGCGGTTTCCATATCTTATGTATGATGCCAAGCACTCGATAACAATCCTCAACGGTTGCCACAATAATTCTCATCGCGGCCAGGTCGTAGATCCGTTCTATTCGCATCTCATTGTCTTTGAGTTTTTTGTATAGACTCCAAAGACGCTTCACTCTCCTGTCTATACTTATGGGTTTTAGGCCTTCTTTTTCAAGTTCTGTTTCAATAGTGTGTTTCACTTTCAGAAGATGCTTGTCGCTTTCCCCGATTTTTTCCCGGGAGATTTTTTTTACTAGTTTATATTCCTCCGGGTGCAAATAAGAGAAAACCAAGTCTTCCAGCTCCCCCTTGAAATAGCCCATTCCCAGCCTGTTGGCAAGTGGTATGTATATTTCAAATGTATCCAGCGCTATTCTTTTTCTTTTTTCTTCTTTTACATATTGCAGGGTCCGCATATTGTGGAGTCTGTCAGCGAGTTTGATAAGTATGACTCGGATATCGCGAGCCATTGCAAGGAAGAGTTTTCGCAAATTTTCCACATGGCGCTCCACTCCGCGGTATTTTAATTTCCCGAGTTTCGTGGCTCCCTTTATAAGCCCCAGTATCTCTTCTCCGAATTCTTTTCGGATCTCTTTTTCCGTCGCTTTAGTATCCTCAATTATGTCGTGGAGCAATCCGGCCGCAATGGTAGCGGTATCAAGATGAAGCGAGGCTAGAATCTTGGCTGTTTCAAAAGAATGAGAAAAATATGGTTCGCCGGAGAATCTTTCCTGCCCCTCATGCGCTTTACTGGAAAAAGCATAGGCCTTTTCTATGAGCTTAACATCAGCTTCTTTGGGGTTTTTGAGCTGGCTTATTATCTCTTGAATGTCATAATCTTTCATTTTTTCATATTGACTTTTTTAATTATTTTATTATACAATAAAATAAGAAATTCGGGTAGTCCTTTATATATTGATATACGGTTCCATAAAACCTTTAAACAAAAGGAGGTTATATATGGGAAATATGATATCCATAGAGGAATTTAAGAAAAAGAATAAAAAAGAGCTTTATGATGACGATATTCTGTTTCCCGGAGAGGATGAAATAAAAGATGAGAAAGTGAATTTTGTCGGACGCAAGTCCAAGCCCTTTTAAAGTCGTACAGCCTCAATCATAAAAAGGGAGGTGGCTTATGGCGGAATTATTAAAATTCCATAAGATATTGCATGAAGACGGTAATTATCTTATGGAAGATGAGCCGGAATTCCCCCTAGTTAATCGTCAGGATAATTTAGGGGTTGCCATTTTTAGAAAACATATGGATTTTTATTCTCTGAATGTTTTTCCTTTTTAAGTAAAAGGAGGAAGTTTTTTAAAAAACCGGTAGCGACATTACTATGCTACTACCGGTTTTTTTTATTTAATTTTATCTGGTCTGTGATTTGGGCAGTTTTTATCAGAGCATCGGTCGGGGATGGTCTTGGTCCCTTCCATCATCAGCGCCCCGCAGAGTTTGCAGATATCGCCAGTCGGCTTCGCCTTGATGGCAAACTTACACTTCGGATAATTAGAGCAAGAATAAAACAGTCCAAATCTTCCTCGGCGTTCAACTATCTCGCCATTTTTGCACTCCGGACATTTAACCCCGGTTTTTTTCTTGGCCTCTTCCTCCGGGCTGGTTTTGATAAATTTGCATTTGGGGTAATTGGCGCAGGAGATAAATTTGCCAAACCTCCCTTCGCGCTCTATGAGTTTTCCGTCACACTCTGGGCAAGTTTCCCCCGTCTCTTTTGGTCCTTCCATCTCCGAGCCGTCTATTTTTCTGGCGCCTAAACAATCCGGGAATTTCGCGCAACTTATAAATTTGCCGGTTTTAGCGAGTTTAATGACCATCGACCCGGCGCAAACAGGACATTTGAATTTCGCGTCTGCTTCGCCGAGATTGGTTAATTTTTCCGTTGCCTTGTCTTTTTCTTTCAACTCTTTTAAAAATGGCTTATAAAAGTCGCCAAGCATTTTTTCGTATTTTCTTTTGCCTTCGGCGATTTCGTCAAGCTTGTTTTCCATTTCTGCAGTAAAGGAATCACTGATATATTCACCAAAATTATTTTCAAGAAATGTGCTGACAACATCGCCAGTATCAGTCGGGTAGAGTGTTTTTCCTTCTTTGGTCGCATAACCGCGGTCTTGAATCGTCTTAATGATAGAAGCGTAAGTTGACGGCCTGCCAATTTCTCTTTTTTCCAATTCTTTGACGAGGCCGGCTTCAGTATATCTGCCGGGCGGTTCGGTCTGTTTGCTTTGGCTTTCAATATTTAATAATTTCAATTTTTCATTTTCGGATAATTTCGGCAATTCAATCTCTTCTCCTTTTGCGTTTGTGTCGGCGGCCAGCCAGCCCGGGAAGATGGTAATACTGCCGTTTACGGAGAAATTCGGAATTTCATTTGAATTTTGAACAAGATTGGCCGACACTTTTGTCTTGAGTATTTTCGCATCAGCCATTTGCGAGGCGATTGTTCTTTCCCAAATTAATCTATAAAGATTTTTTTGTTCATCATTTATGCCGGCAAACTTCTGGCTGAAATTTGTCGGGCGCACCGCTTCGTGAGCTTCTTGAGCGTTCTTGCTTTTAGATTTATATATTCGCGGCGATAAATATTCTTTGCCGTAAAGTTTTTCTATCGTTGAATAAATCTGCGGTAAAACTTCTTGGCTGATATTGACGCTGTCGGTTCTCATATAAGTAATGAGCCCTTGTTCATAAAGTTTTTGCGCCACTCCCATCGTGCGGGAAGGGGAAAATCCAAGGCGTGAGCTGGCGGTTTGTTGCAGGGTGGAAGTGGTAAACGGCGGGCGGGGAGACCGTTTCGCTTCGCTTTGTTTTATGCCCGTAATTTCCCATTGATTTTTACGCGCCAATTCTAAAATACGATTCGTTTCTTTTTCGTCTTTTGGCTCTTCTTCGCAGATTAATATGATTTTATTTTTATTTTTTGTTTCAAACTCTCCGGATATGGTCCAGTAATTTTCCGGAATAAAAGCGCGAATTTCTCGTTCACGTTCCATTATGATGCGAAGAGCGGGGGATTGCACGCGCCCGGCGGATAACCCGTAACGCACTTTTTTCCAGATAAGGCCGCTTAAATCATAGCCGACCAATCTGTCTAAAACACGGCGCGCCTCTTGCGCTTTGACTAAGTCAAAATCAATGTCGCGCGGATGATTGACGGCTTCCTTGACGGCATTTTCGGTAATTTCATTGAAAACTATACGTTTCGGTTTTTTTAATCCGCAGGCTTCTTTTATGTGCCAGGCGATAGCTTCGCCTTCGCGGTCCGGGTCAGTGGCGAGCAGTATTTCTTTGGCTTTTTTAGATAGCTCTTTTATTTCGCGCACTATTTTTTCTTTTCCTTTTGATATTTCATAATGGGGGACAAAACCGGCGGGAATATCAATCGCTTTTTTATTGTTTTTAGGAAGGTCGCGAATATGGCCGACACTGGCGACCACAATATAATCACCTTTTAAATATTTTGAAATTGTTTTTGTTTTTGTCGGCGATTCAACGATAATTAATTTTGTCATTATCTACTAAGTAGTAATATAAATAATTTTTTTTTGCAAACAGCCTAGCTGTTTATATGTTCTTGAAAATTTTTCCGCCCGTCTCTTTTATCAACCCTTTTATCTCCATTGTCATCAGAAGAGGATTGATTTCACTCGGCGCTAATTTGAATTTACGGAGCAGTTCATCTCGTTCCAGCGGTTCGCTTAATAAGTTGATTAACTCTTTTTCTTGGCCGTTTAAATCTATCTCCTCCGGTTTATTTTCTTTCGGGCTCAATCCTAGCGCTTCAAGAAGTTCACTGCTTGAAGTTATAGGCACAGCCCCTTGTCTTATCAGCTTGTTTGAACCGGTGGAGTTTAAAGAGAAGATTGGTCCCGGTACGGCGAAAACATCGCGATTGTATTCAAGAGCCAGTCGCGCGGTAATGGATGTTCCTGACCGTTCGGGCGCTTCTATTACAAGAATGGCGCGGGAAAGGCCGGCAATTATTCTGTTTCTTATGGGAAAGGTGTGAATGCCGGCTGGCATTTCCGGTTCAAATTCAGAGAGAAGAGCGCCCCCGCTTTTTATAATATCATCGGCTAAATGATGATTGCTTCTTGGATGAAGAACGGTTCTGTCTATGCCTGAACCGGGCACGGCGACGGTTTTCAGGCCGGCGTTTAAAGCGGCTCGGTGGGCGATGGCGTCTATGCCGATGGCGAGTCCACTCACTATTACAATGTCATATCCCCGCAACCCTTCTATTAATTTTTCACAAGCTTGTTTGCCGTAAATAGAGAATTTTCTCGTGCCCACTACTCCGAGAAATATGGAATCTGTGCCCGGGAATTCGCCTTCCAAGTATAATTGTTCAGGCGGGTCCGGGATTTCTTTCAGAAGGGGAGGAAAATTTCTTGGTTCCAATATTTTCATATATTGTGCATATTAACATTTTTTGATAATATAGAGAAATAAGATTTTAATTTTACAGTATGCTGGATATAAAATTTATAAGAGAAAACACGGATTTGGTAAAAGAGGCTGCCCGCAAAAAGCGGGTGGATTTTAATGTGGATGAATTGATAAAAGTTGATGAGAAGAGGCGAGAGTTGCTTTCTGCGGTTGAGGGAGCGAGAGCCGGTCAAAATGAAGCTTCTTTGAAAATTCAAGCTCTTTCCGGCGAAGAAAAAGATAAGGCCATTGAAAATATGAAAGGGCTTAAAGACGGCCTGCAGAAGAATGAGGAAGAATTGCGCAATATTGAATCAAGCTGGTTAGCCCTTATGCTTCAGGTGCCGAACATTCCGGATATTTCTGTGCCGGAAGGGGATACCGATGAAGACAATCAAGAATTGCGAAAATGGGGAGAGATTCCAAAATTTGATTTTGAGCCAAAAAGCCAGGTTGAACTTTTAGACAGTCTGAAGCTTGCGGATTTTGTTCGCGGGGCGAAAGTTTCCGGCTCGCGAAGTTATTTTTTAAAAAATGATGCCGTTCTGTTAACAATGGCTCTTTGGCATTTTACCATAAATTCTTTAAAGGAGAGCGGTTTTGAAGATGTCTTTTTTTCTCCTTCGCTTGCCAGGGAAGAGAGTTTTATCGGTACAGGCTGGCTACCTCAAGGGAAAGAGGAGGTGTATCAGACGCAAGATAATCTCTTTCTCATTGGCACAAGCGAAGTTTCCATGATGGCGTATCATAAGGATGAGATTTTGGATGTATCTGAATTGCCGAAAACCTATGCAGCTTTTTCGCCTTGCTACAGAAGAGAAGCTGGCAGTTACGGCAAAGACACGAAGGGGCTTGTGAGGGTGCATGAGTTTTATAAATTGGAGCAGATAGTGCTCTGTGAAGCAAATCACGAGGAATCAGTGCGTTGGCATGAAGAGATTGCAAGAAATTCAGAAAAAATTATGCAGGCCCTCGGCCTCCCTTATCGGGTAGTTGTAAATTGCGGTGGCGACCTCGGTTTGGGGCAAGTTAAAAAATACGACATAGAAGCTTGGGTGCCGAGCGAAGGGAAATATCGTGAAACTCATTCAGCTTCTTATTTTCATGATTTTCAGACACGACGGCTTAATATCCGTTATAGAGACAAAGATGGAAAAGTTCGTTTCGCTCATTCGTTGAACAATACGGCTGTCGCCACTCCGCGCCTCCTCGTTCCATTGATTGAAAATTATCAACAGGCGGACGGGACAATCATAGTGCCTGAAGTTTTGCGCCAATATATGGGGAAAGATAAAATTTCTTAATCACTTGACCCAAACCTTGTTTGGGTCATATAATATATCTGATGACTATAAGATCTCATAGTTTTGTTGAGGGAAATTTTTATCACATATACGCGCATAGTGTAGGTGATTTAAAAATTTTTCGTCAAGAAAAAGACTATACGCGTTTTTTGTCTCTATTATTTTCTGCTAATAATGATAATTCTCTCCCTCGTCTTGATCGCCAAAATGACCTAAACCTTGTTTGGGACATAAGGGATGGAAAAATAGATTTTCAAGAACCATTGGTTGATATTGTCTGTTTTTGTTTAATGCCAACCCATTTCCATCTTTTATTAGGAGAACGAGGCAATGCCAATATTTCCAAATACCTTCATAGGGTTTTGGTTAGTCATTCAAAGTATTTTAATCTTAAGTACAAAAGGAGAGGGCATCTTTTTGAAAGCAAATTTCATTCAAAGTATATCCAGGATGATAATTATTTATTGGTTGTCTCTTCTTATATACATAAAAACGCCAAAGATTTGCCAGGGTGGAAAAGTAAAGAGGATCAATATTTTTGGTCAAGTTATCAAGATTATATTTTAGAAAATAGATGGGGGAAATTACTAAACAAGGAAATTATTGAAGGACAGTTGAGTGGTCAGGTATATAAAAATTTTGTTGAAGATCACTACAGGGAATTAGAATGACAAAACTGACCCAAACAAGGTTTGGGTCAGTTTCAAGGTGAGGTTGACCAAAAAAGCTATTTTTGATAAGATGTTTTAATGCTTAAGATAAGATTGCAAAGAGTCGGGAGAAAACACGACCCTAGTTTCAGGGTTGTTCTTACTGATTCAAGAAAGGCGGCTAAGAAAGGCGAGAAAGAGATATTGGGGACTTACGACCCTCGTCGCGACAGCTCAAAATTAAATGCCGAGAAAATAAAAGAATGGATATCCAAAGGAGCTCAAGTCTCTGATACTGTCCATAATCTGCTTGTTAATTTAAAAATTATTGAGGGGAAAAAGAGAGATGTTCGTCCGGTGATAAAAGTTGAAGAAAAAAATCTTTCGGTTGGCGGAGAAGAGATTAAAACAACTGAATAATAAATATTATAAAGTTGACTTTGTATATTGGAATCGTATATTATTAAATCATGCAAGGTAGCGCGACCGGTCGATAGCTACTCTTTTATAAAACAAGGTAAAAATTCAGAATAAAATGGCAAATACAGATAAGGAATTTCTTGAATATGTGGTTAAATCGCTTGTTGATAATCCGGACGCGGTGAAAGTTGACCGAAAGGTTGATGAAATGGGTGTTCTTATCACTTTAAAAACCGACCCTAGCGATATGGGAAAAATAATCGGCAGAAGCGGAAATACCGCTAAGGCCATTAGGACGCTTCTTAGGGTTGTGGGGATGAAGAATAATGCTCGCGTCAATCTTAAGATTGAAGAACCGGAAGGTGGCATGAGGTCAAATGTTTCAAGAAGCGTTGATGAGGCTATAGACGATTTGAAGATATAATTTTTTTAAAAGCAAAAACCGTCCGCCTTAGGCGGACGGTTTTTGTTATGTTAATATGATAGCAATGACAATTTTTCATATAATTACAATCTTCCCCGATATTTTTGATTCATATTTGAATGAGTCTATATTAAAGCGCGCTCAGAAAAATAAATTGATCAAAATAAAAATATATGATTTAAGGAGATTCAGTAAGGATAAACATAAAAAAGTGGATGCCAAGCCTTACGGCGGGGGGCCGGGCATGGTGATGCAGGTGGAACCGCTGGCGCGGGCTATCGCGTCTATTCTAAAAGGTAAATCGGCTAATTGGAAAAAAGATGCAAAAATTATTTTATTTTCGCCGGTTGGCAGACAATTTGACATGAAGATGTCTCGGAATTTTGCAAAGAGGTATAAAGATATTATTTTAATCCCTGGGCGATATGAGGGGATTGACGCTCGGGTGAAGAAGATATTCAAAACGGAAGAGGTATCCATCGGTCCTTATGTGTTGACGGGCGGAGAGCTTCCGGCGATGGTACTTATTGATTCTATCTCTCGGCAGATTAAGGGGGTGTTAGGGAGTGAAGATTCTCTTGAGGATGACAAGGGCTTGGGGATACCGGCTTATACTCGTCCTGAAGTGACTAGATATCAAGATAAAAATTATAAAGTGCCAAAAGTGCTTCTTTCAGGCAATCATAAAAAGATAGAAGAATGGAGGAGTAAGAATATTAGAGGAAATTTTTAATTCCGTTCGGATTATGATACACTTTTAGAAGTATGAGAAACGAGATAATTTTAGGAATAGATATAGGCGGAACAAAAATCAAGGGGGTTGCGCTGGATGCCAATAATAAAAAAGCGGCTGATTTTGAAATTAAAACCCCGAAAAATAAAAAAACTTTTTTAACGGCGCTGGAAAAGGAAATTATTGAAATTTTGTCTTATCATAAAATTTCCGGCATTGGAGTCGGACTTCCCGGGCTTATTGATATGAAAAAGGGCCGGCTGATTAAAGCCCCCAACCTGCCTTATTTGAATGGCTGGCCGGCAAAGAATTTTTTTGCAAAATTCTGCCAAAATATAAAAATAGATAACGACAGCAGGTGCTTTCTATTGGCGGAATCAAAGCTGGGAGCCGGACGAAAATATAAAAATATTGTCGGAATGGCGATTGGCACCGGTATTGGCGGAGCGATAATGATAAACGGAGAAGTTCAGTATGGCGCGAATTTTGATGCCGGCGAAGTCGGGCATATGGTGATTGATAAGGGAAAAACTTTAGAATTTTTGGGCGCTAAAAAGGCTTTCTTAAGATATGGGGATAGAAGCCGAATTATCGGCATCGGAACGGCTAATCTGATAAATATTTTAAATCCTCAAGCCGTAATATTGGGCGGCGGCGGAGTGGCGACCGGAGCTATTAATATCGGTACTGTAAAAAAAATCGCTCAAAAATATATTATGTCCCCGCTGGCTAAAAAAACTCCGATATTGAAAGCTCAATTAGGCAAAGAGGCTCAGGCTATCGGCGCTGTTTTATTGTTTAGATAAATAAATGTATAATTTTTAAAATGGAGCAGATAATAAAGAATTTTCCCAAGCAGTTTGAATTTAATCCGGAAGTTATAAATGGGGAAAATTTAAAAATTAAAAATAAATATATTGTTTGCGGTATGGGCGGGTCGCATCTTTCGGCTGATATTCTAAAGAGGGCTTATCCCGGACTTGATTTAACGGTTCACAAGAATTATGGTTTGCCGGAAATGCCTGACGAAAGATTAAGGGAGAATTTAATAATCGCGAGCTCTTATTCCGGCAATACGGAAGAGGTCATAAGTTCACTTTTGAACGCTATTGATAGAAAGCTTGATTCCGTTGTCATCGCAAGCGGCGGCAAATTGGTCGAGCTGGCGAAAGAAAATAACATTCCTTATATAAGATTGCCTGAAGAAGATATTCCGCCAAGAATGGCATTGGGTTATAGTTTCGTAGCGCTTTTGAAATTTATTGAAAATGGCAATAGATTGAATGAAGTGGAAAGTCTTGTTTTTTCGCTAAATAATGAAAATTTGAAGGATAAAGGGAGAGAGCTGGCCAGGTCGCTTATAGGCAAAATTCCCTTGATATACGCCTCTTCTTTAAATGAGGTTATCGCTTATATTTATAAAATAACTTTTAATGAGAGTGTAAAAATACCGGCTTTTTATAATCTGCTTCCGGAGTTGAATCATAACGAGCTGGAAGGTTTTGATGTGAAGACAAACAATGTTTCAGGCGAGCTTTCGGATAAATTTCATATTCTTTTATTGAAAGATAATAATGACCATTTGAAGATAATTAAAAGGATGGAGGTTACAGAGAAACTTCTCAGTCATATCGGCACAACGACCCTAGAGCTTGAAAATGGCCATATTCTCCATAAGATATTTTCCGCAATCATTATTGTTTATTGGGCGAGTGTTTATCTGGCCGAAGAATATAAAGTAATTCCCGGTCCGGTGCCGCTTATAGAGGAATTTAAAAATATTATTAATTTATGAGTATTTTTAATAAAAATTTTTGGAAATTTTTTCTTGGTTTTACTATCATCATTATTGCGGGGGTCTTAATAATGGTCACTCTGAATAAGCCCTATTAAAATGTTCACAAGGAGAGATTTCGTTCTGACTTTGATTGCCGGCATATTGACTGGTTTATTGTCTTTGCCGGTATTAAAGAATCTTGGATTGGACTTCCCTTATATAAAAGCGGTTTTTGTTCTTGGCGCCCCTCTGGCTTTTATGCTGGGGATTTATGCTACTTCATTTTTTGCTCATAGATTCATCTGGCTGTATCAATTCTCAAAATACGCTTCAGTCGGCTTCTTGAATACGATGATAGATTTTGGAGTATTGAATTTCTTAAGTTTTCTGACCGGTATCTATTCCGGTTTTTATATTATCGCGCTGAATTCGGTTGCGGCTATTTTCTCCACTACTAACGGATATTTTTGGAATAAATACTGGGCTTTCGGTTCGGAGGAAAAAGCTTATTTAAGGGAATTTTTTTATTTTGCCGTTGCCGGTTTTGTCGGCCTGCTTATAAACACTTCTATCGTCTATGCCGTCACCACCTTCTCCCGCCTGCCGGGCGGTGTTGACGGTCCTTTGCTTGAGAATACGGCGAAAGTTTTCGCCACTATCGCTTCAATGGCCTGGAATTTCTACGCATTTAAATTTTTGGTGTTCAAGAAGTAGCAATCTTCTGGTTTCAGTATTTTCCAATCCTTAAATTACACCCAAATCATATCATATCTTTCTGTTAAT
>CAYIGM010000018.1:0-12877 GCA_964363045.1 uncultured Candidatus Saccharibacteria bacterium | reverse complement strand
TAGCCATTGAGCTAACCGCGCAGGATTGTTTACTATATTTTTAATCAAAAGTGGAAAATAACTGTTTTGGAAGAATTTCCATTATGACCGCTCTGGAAAAACAGCTGTTTTTCCGCTTTTGTACTATTTTTTAAAAATCATCACGAATTCCCCTTTGAGTTTGCCGGGATTATTTTTAAAATACTCGCTTATCTCTTCCGCGCTTCCACGCAACACCTCTTCAAACATCTTTGTCAGCTCTCTCCCTATTATAATATAACTGCCAGTCCCTTTGAACTCATTCAATAATTTCAATAACCTGTATTTTGATTCAAAAACGACTACCGGATATTTTTCCTCTTTTATTTTTTCAATGAGCGTTTTCCGGCCTTTTTTATGCGGTAAAAATCCTAAAAATAAAAATTTAGAAACATCTATCCCGGAAACAGAAAGTAGGGCCGAAACTGAAGAAGGTCCCGGAATAGGAATAATTTTGACATTTTTCAGCCTGCTTTGCAAGCGCTCCACAAGCTCATTTCCAGGGTCGGAAATTCCCGGCGTGCCGGCATCTGACACAAGCGCTAAATTCTTCCCGCTTTCAAGCATTTCAATAATCTTATCTGTTTTTCCAAGCTTGCTGTGTTGATGATAAGAAAAAAGGGGCTTCTTAATATCATAATAGCCAAGAAGTTTCTTCGTTTCTCTGGTATCTTCGCACAATATCAAATCAACATTTTTCAATGTCTCCAAAGCGCGCAAAGTGATATCCGACAGATTTCCTATCGGCGTAGCGATAATATATAAAGTTCCAACGTCAGAATTTAGCATAAATAGTGTCCTCGCTAGGAATCGGACCTAGATCTAGAGCTTAGAAGGCTCTCGTTCTATCCATTGAACTACGAGGACATTTTGCATCATAAAGACGGGTCTTTTATTGCTGGCATCTCCAGCAAGAGCTCGTTGAAATATTTATCTTTCGCTTCTATATCCTTTACGACTTTATCAAACAGATCCCTCTTCAAAGTAAGCGATTTAATATAAACCGCTTCGTTATTGCCGGAATTATCTTTCAGCTGCCGTATAAAATATAAACTCTCTAAAACAACAATAAAAAGAATTAACCAAAAAGATATGATGATAACCCGCCAATCCCTATCCGGCTTAATATCAAGCCCGAAATTATCTCTGGGGTAAAAATAACTTAATTTCTCTTTTAAATCAACCTCTTTCATAAATTATATTCCATTATAACTCAACAATCTTAAAGTAAAATTCGCCTCCCAAATATCGGAAAATTCCTTACTTTCTCTCTTCTGCAAAGAAATACTGTCAAAAACAACCTGGTATTTAGCGTTTTCAAGCAAAACAAGATAATGAAATATATCAGAAAACGCGCCGGAAGCCTTGAATTGAAAAATCGGCTTCTCTTCACTGCTCTTGCCAGAAACATCCACCGACTTAAATTCCATATCAACTTTTGTTTTTTTTGCCAAAGATTCAATCTCCTCTATAAAATTTATAATATCTTTTTGACCTATAAAAATGGCATCAATCTTATCTTTATCAAACGCGAGGTTCAAAAGCTCCGCTTTAAGCGCTTTAGCTTCATTATTCTCTTTTTCTTTTAAAAGAATCTCGCTTCTGGCAAGAATAACGCTCTCATTCATCTTTCTTATTTTTATAACGGCAAACCCTAAAACCCCCAAAGCGAAAATATTCGCGCCTATAATCAGGGCTATTGATAAAATTATTTTTTTATTTATATCCGTCAATTTCATAATTCAATAGTCATATTAAAATTTATATCAGTATCCTTTAAAAGATTGGACAAGGGGGAACTGATACTGCTAAATGACTCGTCATCTTCCAGTTTTTTCTTAAAATTTATCAAATCCGAACGGTTGGCGCTCTTTCCATTTATCATAATTCTGGCGTTTTTATCTTTCTCGTATTTGAAATAATTTATTTTAACGCCATTTGTCTTTAAAGAGACTATTTTTGCGATTAAAACGCTAATTACGACCTCGTCCTTATTTTTTTCATAAAAAGAGAGTTTGGAATTGAGGTCATTCAAGTCGGAATAGACATTTTTAGTTCCAACCGAGGCATCGCCTTCTTTCAAAACAGCGAGTTGCGCCGCAAGATCGCGTCCTTCAAAAAAAAGCGAAAAAAACGCCGGTAGAAATAAAATCAAAGAGACAGTGATAATTATAAAAGAAAAAACGCCCGCGACCGTAAAAAGACGCCTTAAATAATCTTTCTTATTCGCGATTTTATTTTCATTCGGCAATAAATTTATCATTTTTATATAGCGCGTAGCGCCGACCCTAAAGCGACGGAATATATTAAAGATTCTCTAAATGTGATATTCGGTATTCTTTCATCAAAAGATAAGATATTAATCCACGGATTTGCCATCTCTGTGGGAATTTTAAACTCATAAGAGAGAAATTCCGAAAACCCGATAAGATTGGCGTCACCGCCTGATAAGATAATCTTATCAATCTTTTTCCTTTTTTCGCCATGTTCCTCGGCGCGATTATCCCAAAACATAAATATCTGATTAATCTCATTTTTAACAACTGAAATTATCGGCAAAATAGCATTATAAACTTTTTCATTATTTTTTGTTTTGGCGAAACCTTTTTCTTTTTTTATCTCTTCCGCTTGAGTAATATTGACATCAAGGGCGCCGGCAATAGCCGAATCAATATCCTTCCCTGATACTTTTATAGCCGAGCTGAATCTTACTTTATTATCTGAAATTACTATGAAACTGATGTGAGTTTTTCCAAAATCAATTATCATCTTGACTTCATCATCCTTTTTGTCTATAAGCATCAATGCCCTGGCCAGAGAATGCGCCTCCATTTCAAAAGAAATCGGATTAAAGCCGGCATCGCAAAAAACATCACGATAATCATTTACCACATTGCTTGAAAAAGCTATAAGATTAATATCCAGATGGTCTTTATCACGGCTAACATCATAATCAAAAATCGCTTCGGCGGCAGATAGAGGGATATTTTCTTCAAGTTGTAATTCAAGCGACCCCCTAATCTCGCTCTTTTTCATAAGCGGAGCGGTTATCCTTGAAAGATAGGCTTTTTCTTCAGGCAGTATGACGGTCACATGATTATTACCAAGCTCCCGTCGAAAAGTTTTCAAGAAATCAGTTAATTCTTTTTTCTTTTTTATATCGCCCGATTCTATCAAACCTGGAGGAATAGCTCTCTGCCCGAACTCTTTTAAAAGAATCTCACCTTTATGCCTTTTAAGCATTGCGTATTTAATGGACATGTCGGAAATATCCACTCCGTAGACTGAAGGTTTAAGAAATTCCGGAGTGGGGAAAATATTAAAAAATATTTCTCTTATCATCTTATCTATATTTTACTTTTTTATCAAAATTAATTCAATCAAAATAAAAACTTAACGATTAAAAATCCTCCAATAAGGATTGCCACAAAAACAATGGAGAATATATTGAAATAACGATATATTGAATCTGCCGCTTTTCGCCCAAATATCTTCATAAAAAGAGCGACCGTAAAAAAACGGCCCCCTCGGCCGACAATAGAAGCTATAATGAAAGAATAGATAGAGATATTAAAAAATCCGGCAGAAATAGTTATGATTTTATATGGAACAGGCGTAAAAGCGGCGACAAAAACAGTCCAAAAGGCGTTAGCTTGATATTTAAAAGCGAGTGCTTGCATTACATTGTCTAAATTATAAAAATCCACTATAGCTTTC
The DNA here is from genome assembly GCA_964363045.1 of uncultured Candidatus Saccharibacteria bacterium. Taxonomy (GTDB): domain Bacteria; phylum Patescibacteriota; class Minisyncoccia. Next base: position 9,142 of record CAYIGM010000018.1, on the reverse strand, counting down.
CCGATGCTTGAGAAAAAGACAAAACCGATAAAATACCCGAAAATACCGCCCAAAAGCGAACCCAACAGAGTAATTGAAGCATAATACCACCAATGTCTCGCTCTAGTGACCAAAATCGCTATCAATAAAAAATCCGGCGGAATGGGAAAAAAAGAACTTTCAGTAAAAGAGATAGCAAACAAAGCGAGCGTGGCGTGGCGATTATTCGCGTAACGAAAAATCCAATCTTTCAAGCGCGTCCTTAGATTATCCAAAAACGAAAATATCATTTTATATAATTTCTACCCTGCACCTTACCTGAATTATTTTAACATATTTTGCCTATCAATGTAATTTTTCAAAATAATCGCCGCCGCTTCGGCGTCAACTGTTTTTTTAATTCTTTTTTTGCTTAAACGCGCCCTAGATGCCCTGCGCCCCAAATCATCTTTTGAAATAAGTGTCTTCGCTTCCCTGGTGCTGGAAAATTCATCTTCAAAACAAACATCAATATTAAAATCTTCTTCCAATATTTTTTTAAATTTTAAAATATCAGACATAATCGGGTTAGGTCTCCTTTTGTAATCAAATGACCTGCCTAAAACAATTTTTGAAACGCCAAGCTTCGCGCATATTTGAGAAATTTCATCCGCCGACCGGCCGATTCCCTTATTCAAAATCACGGAATGAGGGAAAGCTAAAATAGCGCTTTCGTCAGAAAGCGCCAAACCTATTTTCTTTGCGCCATAATCTATGCCTAAAAGACGCATTACACTTTAGAGAGAGGTTGGGACTCTATCACATAAAAATTATTTTTCTCAAGCGCCCATTCTATCTTCTGAGGAACCCGTTCATAAATATCCTCCACCCTCTTCGCGAGGCCGGCTAGAGAAAGAATCTGCGCGTTTGAAAGTTTTTGTTTTGATTGCAAAATAGAGCCGACTTCAACCTCATTAGTGGTGGAACCGACTCGCGTCAGCATCACTTTTTGAGGGAAAATAGTCTTACCTAATATTTTCCAATTATTCTTGTCAATTATATAAGTATCTCGCGCTATTCCTCTCGTATTAACTTCTTCCGTCAAGCCGAAACTTGCCTCCACCACTATCTGTTTTCTATCTTTAGTGATAGGGTGAGCGCTAAAACAGACACCGGAAACTTCAGCATCTATCATTTTTTGAATCAGTAAAACGATTAACGGCTTCTTCAGGTCAAGACTCTTTTCCAAATGATAAGCTAAAGCCGCCGGAGAAAAAGATGACGACCATATTCCCTTTACAGTCTTTATAAGATTATCGCGATTGACATTAAGCCGACTGGGAAATTCCCTGGCTAAGGGCAGGACTGACGAATCACTTACGACAAACGACGAACGGACCGCCACATATTCGGCTTTCAATTTTGAAAATTCATTTAAGACTTTATCCTCCAAATATTTCGGAAAATTAGTATTATTGACCAAATTCACTATTTCATTTGAAGTCTGAAGTATTGAATTCATATCATCTGGAGAGACTTTGTTTATATCCATAATAGTATTTATCTTGGCGTAAAGCCCAGTGCTCTCCATAAACTCTTCAAAAACAGAAGTCATAATAAAGCCCGGCGGTACCAATACTTTCGCCTTAAACATATCCCGCAGGAAAATCCCCTTTGACCCGACCGTCTTAATATCAATCCCGTCAAGATTAATTTTTTCTTTTTCTTCGGTATTTTTTATATTTGTCTTATTATCAGGCATTTTAATATTATACATCAATAAATATATTTTATCATCAATCTTTCTGTGGATTATAATTATTATCTTAATCTATATCTTTTTCGCTTTGCATTTTGTGATTTATTTATATTTAATAGCCTCAAGCGGAGCGATTCTGGAGGCGCGAATAGCCGGCCATATACCGGTCGCAAATCCGATAACCGCGGAGAAAATTATTATCACAAACATGAATCCGGGTGGCATCTGAAATACATCTATTGAACGCCCGCCGATTCTTGAGGCGAGAATATTAAAAGCAAAATTAAAAATTTTAGAAGTGCTTATGCCTATTATTGTACCGCCAATACCCCCCAAAAAACCAATGATAACGGCGTCTGCTATAACAATTTTCCATATATCGGCATTTGAAGCGCCTATCGCCTTCATAATTCCTATCTCTTGAGTCCTCTCCAAAAGCACGATAGTCATAATATTAAGCATCCCGATAGCTGAAATAATAAGCGCGATGAGCCCGAAAAAGCCCAAAACGACCTGTATCCCGCGGAATATTTTCCTTGTCTCTTCAACCGTGTCAGAGATGGAAGATACGATATAACCGCTGTTTATGAGCTCTTCTTTAACAACATCCAGACCTTTTGCATCGCGAATTTTTACTTTTGCCTCCACAAACCCGTCAATATTAATATCCTTAAATTCTCCGTTCAGAACATAAGAGAAAGCGGATGAATCATCCTCTATCACGCCATTGATAATAAACAATTTTTTCTCCGGATTGGAAATTTCGGCAATATTTTTATCCGATAAGATTCCCAGTTCAATATTTCCCGGAAGAGCGGGGCTTAAACGAATTTTTTTACCGACAGTTTGCTCTTTTTCAAATCCTAAAAGAGCCGCCGCCGCTGAAGATATAATCACTTCGCCGTCGCCAATCTTCAGTGGCGCGCCATCTTGCGACATCAGACCGGCTAACGAAAAATAATCGCCGTCAACCATAAAGATTGCTGAATCCGCCTGCACATTGGATATTTCAATATTCCCGCTGTATTTGACAAGCGGGCTTATTTTCTCAACTTCTTTGATTTTTCTTATATCTTCTATCTTGCTCTTGGTAATAAGCGTATCTTCCGGCAAAGTGATAACCAAAGACAACAAAGAATCTTCCGTAGTAATCCTTTGCAGAACGGTTCTTTGCAAACCGTACCCAAAACTCACCAGAAACAGAATAACGCCGATGCTTATGCTTATACCCAAAATAGTAAGGATAGTCCTCATACTGCCGGAAGTGAACATTCGACTTGAAAGAAGAACTAGGGTCTTAAATTGAATTTTCTCTTTACGCTCCGCGCCAAGAGAAATTTCCTTTGGTACTGCCAAGGCAGGCGGACTGGCATCTTTTATATTGATGCCCCTTGATTTATCCTGCGTATCAAATGTCTGCGGAATATTTTTATTGATGAAAAATTTTTCATTACGAAAGATATAGATTATATCAAGAAGACTATTGATAAAAAAAACGATATGCCAATAAATTTCTGTGAAAAAATGCCATAAATTACGCCGCTTATTAAAAAATCTTGAAATAAGACCGCTAAATCCCATTTCTCGGCCAGACGAATCTTTGCCTGAAATAAGCTCCATAAATTCAACAAAAAAAATGCCTCTGTCATCAGGCGGGACATCCTGATGGTCTACCGGCAAATAAGCTGAAGAACCTTGAGGGTCGGGTTTAGAGACAAACTCAAAAACATCCCCTGTTTTCCAGATTCCTTCATGCTCTGTTTCGCCGTCAGACCGACTATTTATCTTTTTGTTGTTGTTTTTCACTGTTTTTCACTGTTTGCAAAAGATTAAGAAAAATATTAATCTTTTCATTTAACGCGTAAGCGTCATTCTTTGATAAATTCAATCCTTTCTCTTCAAGCGGAGCTGTAAGAAACTTGCTCATGTTCTCTTCCGTGACGATATCCGATACTCTGAATTCTATAATCTCCGCCAAGCGCTCTCTTTGGAGGAAATCCAATTTGAAATCTATCTCACGAGAGATAATATCAACAATATCATTACGGTCTATCTTGTGAAAGTTTCTAAAAAATAAAAGATTATTTTCTATTCTCATCTTTTTTAAAAGTTCCTCAATTTTCTTGACTCTAGATGGAGCAAATCCCAAACCGCCGACTCTGATGGGCAAACTGAAGAAATTCATAAGTTCTTCCCAAGAAATCATGCTCATTAAAAATAATGTCAATTTATACTCAACTCTTTTTGAGAGGACATCTTTTTCTTCCCCGTCAAGTATAAAATCAACCAAAGAAACCGCCAGCTGTTGCGTAATTTCAGAAACTTTATTTTTATCAACATCGCCGAATTTATCCCGCGGAGCTATTTTATGCTTATTGATTTCAATCTTTGATAACGCTCCGCTCCATAAATAAATAATCTTATCGGCAAAAGGAAGATAATTCATATCATGAGTGACAAAAAGAATAGTCTTTTTTTGCTTGACATTAAGGTCATACAAAATAGAAAGCACATCATAAGCTGACTTAAAATCAAGATTCCCCACCGGTTCGTCCGCTATAATTATATCCGGGTCAGTAATAAGCGCTCTGGCAATCGCCACTCTCTGCTGTTGCCCGCCAGAAAGAGAAGCCGGCAATCTGTCTTTCTGAGAAATAACACCGAGAGTTTCCAATTTCTCCTTGGCCTTTTCTATGGTATTTTTATTATTCTCTCCCCAAAAAAAGAGAGGCAAACAGACATTGTATAAAACCTTAATGGTCGGTATAAGATTATAAGCCTGAAAAACCATCCCCATCTTCTTCTTTCTTATTTCCAAAACTTCGTCTAAAGAAGCATCGGCGATATTAACGCCCGCTATGGTAATCTTCCCGTCTTTAATATTATTATCAAGACCGGCCAAATGATACAGAAGGGTTGACTTGCCGCAACCGGAGGGACCGAAAATTATGACATACTCCCCGGGAAATATTTCCAGACTGATATCTTTCAGGGCGTAAGTTTCTCTCGGCGTCCCCTCATCAAAGATAACATTCAAATGCTCAACTTTTATTATTGGTTGTTGTTCCGGCATAATGTTTATTATTATAAGCGCGATTACCTGCTCTTTCCGAAATTAAATATATCCTCCACATTCTTTATTATAAGCTGTGTCACGGATTCTGATTGTTTCGGAGTTAGAATAGCAGTCGGTTTTGAAGCAGCAATCTGACCGGCAATATCCTCGCTGACAACCTTAAGCCTATAAACGCCGCCCGGCTTCAAGCTTGTCAGGGTGATTATGTGCTTCGTCACAAATTCATCATTCTCTTTTATATTCGGGTCCTGCGGTTCATTAATCCCTTCCCAATATACAACCTTGCTTTTTGCCGGTTCGTCAGTGGTCCATGAAATTATAGTCTGGACTTTATTTAATTTAGGATACACGGCTTGGTCAACTTTAATCTGCGACATTATAGGCGGTTGTGTATCGGCGCCTGTTCTTTTTCTTCCCAAGTCAAGCGAGACTATTTCTCCATTGCTCGTCCGGCTTTTTATCTCCAAATCATAAAGCGTATTCATACTAAGACCATTCAATAAAATTCTATGAATAAAAGTTTCATTCGGGTCTCCTTCCGTCTTGCTCTCGGAAGATATTTTTTTGTCATTTATAACCGGTGTATATGAGACTGATGAATCAGACATATTATTAGTCGTCCATTCCGCCATAATGCTTGTCTCCGACACTGCGGTATTATGAGCCATAATCTCAAGCGCTTCTTCAGCGGTAATGACTTTGAATCTATCACTCTTTGTTTCCGCTCCAAGACGATTCTTAGACCTTATCCGCATATAATATTCCGTATTCGTCTTTAGATTGTCTATTTTAACTTCGTGGTCTGTCACATATTTGTCAAAATCACCGGCTTGAAAATCAAACTTCGGATTATTCTCATCAAACCTCTCCGTCTGGATAAAATCCACGATTGAATTCGCCTCAACATCGGTCTTCCATCTTATAATCACGGAATTCGCGCTAGTCTCAATGTCAGGCGATTTTGACAATAAAATAGGCGGCGGAACGAAATTCTGAACTTCACTAAGGAAGCCCTCTATATCCTGCTGGTCAGAAGACGCGCCGGTTCCGGACTCTTCGCTTTGGATTGATATTTTCTGGGAATAAGTCGCTAAGAAATTTCTAAATGTCTTGATTGATTCGGAAATAGGCCCTTTTTGAGACTCTTCCTCCAGAGCGTTCTTCACCAACTCAATTCTCTTATCTCCTATGATGCTAAAAGTGTAATCTTGGCTTTCTCCGGTATTGCCGGCTCTATCGCGCGAAGAGACTTTGAAATGATAAGTCTCCCCGGGTTCAAAATTTATAAGCGGCAAAAGAATCCTGTGCGAATAAATAGTGTCTCTTCTTCTGCCAAAGCCGACCGCTTCATAATCGGTTGTTTTTCCATATTCCACGAAACTGTCCGATTCTTCAGTGGTCTGCCACGAAATCACTATCCCTTCTTCCGTCACTTTAGACACAACAGTCTCTATGTCAGGATTACTGCTATCTCTTGGCGCTCCACTTGTAGAAATCAATGTCGTCACTGTCCTCTGCGAAACGCCAATCTGCTCTTCAGAGGTGATAAATGAACTTTCAGTGGATGACGCGCTGTTGCCTGAAGCGTCAAGCGAAGCGACCCTAAAATAATAAGTGGTGGAAGGGAGAAGAGAAGAGAGTGAAATCGCGTGATTGATATCAAGACTGGCGGTTTTTGCCGTAATTGAGCCGTAATTGCCGGAGCTTGCGCCATACTCCACTTGAGAGGTGGCTTTTTCATTAGTCACCCAAGTAATATTGGCCGTCGTGTCATCCACGCTCGCCGATACGGAACTTATAGCTGGAGCTGAAGAATCGGATGAAGTTGTAAAAGTGTAATATTCTTTCACTCCGCTTAAAGCATTATAATCATACGAAGTGGAATAAGTGACGGTATCCTCCGGAGTCGCCTTTAGATAGAAATAATATCTTGTGCCGGAAGAAAGTCCTGTTTGAGTGACGCTCTGGCCCGTAGTGCCGTAGCCCGAAACGCAATTGCCGACACTAGCCGGCGGTTTGCTGGTGCCATAAATTACACATCCTTGAGCGCTGATATTCGCGCCAAAAGAGATTGTGGCGGAATTATTAGACACATCTATTATGGAAACATTGGAAATACTCGGACCGTTCAAAGTGGTGAAAGAAAAACCTGAACCAGAATTGTCATTAGTGGCGGTATTCCCCTGCGCGTCGCGAGCAGTCACCTTATAATAATAAGTGGTATTCGGCGCCAGGCCTGACAACACAACCGAAGGACTCGTCGCGTAAGTGTCAACCGTCTGACTTAAATTATATGATGTATTGCCGGCGGAATAAGAAACCGTTGAAGTGGCGACTGTGCTATTTGTCCAAGAGATAGCCACCGAGTCCGTAGTGGCGCCTGAAGAAGCGACACTACCGGAAGTGATAGTCACGGGCGCTAACCCGGGTTCATTGCCATTTTGCACGCCATCAGCCGTCCCTGTCACAGTAGAAGAGATATAAGAAACATTGCCGTTTGAATCTTCCGCCGACACTTTATAATAATAAGCTTGATTATATGAAGAGGTGCTGTCCGTATAATAATTTTGCGTTCTGCTGGTGACGGACGCTATTTGCGAATAAGTGATATTATCGGTTGAACGGACAATATTATATCTGGCGAATCCGGGAGCGGGCAAGGAAGCCGTCGCCCAAGCCAGGAATAAACGGTAATCGGAAGTAGCGACATTGGAAGTGTCTTGGATTATGAGAGATGTCGGCTTGTCAGGCGTGATGGCGGTAGAGGTGGCGGTAATATTACCATACGCATCGCGAAAAACCGCGTAAACAGTATCCGGGTCTGCGGCCAAAGAGATTGTTGTCGTGGAAGAAAAAGACTGCCACGAAGCGTCTGAACCGTCTGAAACACGCCCCAATCTATACTGTAAAGAAGTGTTATCTGTTGCGTTTAAGATAACCGCCGCCGGAGTGGAACTTGCCATCACAGAGACAGGAATAGCGCCGAGTACGGGACTTTTAGTATCAAGGGTAAAATTAGCCGAAGCTTGAACGGCAGTATTATTGGCCCCTTCATTATCATTTATAGTCACTCTTATTTTGGCTTGCGTAGTATAAACGCCGCTAATCTGTGATTTAGCATTCCAAACCGCCGTGTAGGTATTATAGCTTGATTGAGAAACCGCGACATTAGAAATATCGCCCGTCATATAAGTGGAAGTCGCTATCCCTGTCCAATTAGTCCCGCCATCCGTGGAATATTCAAAGCTCGGCGTAATAAACCCGGGCGTGATTGAACCGCTATTAGTATCAGTATCTTTTATACTATATTGAATAGTCACCAGACCGGCGCCTGAATTCTGGCTGGCGGAAACTCCGCTACCACTGCCGAATGCCGGATTAAATTCAGGCGGAGCATTAATTACATATTGCACAGTCACATCAGAGAGAGTAGGTGTCGCCCCTCCGCCTGAAGTTAAAAACACTTTATACTGCACCCATTGGTCGCTTGCTCCGTCTCTCTGGGTAGAATTTATCGTCTCCGTTCCAGCCGGATTAGTGTAATAATCACCGATGCCGGTCGGTCCAAGCCAACTCGTCCAAGTGCCTGGAACACCGGCATTATTCGGCGCGGTTCTTATCTGAAATTTAATATCCTGCGAGCCGGAAACCCCGCTCTCTGTCCAAGAGATGGAACCAACGACATTGCCGGAATCCGATGTGTTATACGCCGAAGAGGTCAGCTCGGCTGATGTGGAATATTGACTATAATTTATAGTCAAATCATTCAAAGATGGTGTCATAGATGTGTCGGTTGTTGAAAGCGTTGCCTGATATTGGACATACCTGTGTATATTTGCAACACAACCAGCTGGGCCGCCAGTAAGACTTCCTCCATTTGAAATCGCGGGGCAAGAAGACCAAGCCGTAGCATTGGAAAAATCTCCGTCTGCGTCTGAACGAACTTTTATAGAAATCGTAGCACTGGCAGTGGTTGAAGCGCTATAAGAGAGAGTGGAATATTCTACCGCTCCGCCCATATCTATTGAAGCGGAAGTAAAAGTGCCGGAAGAGCTGTATTGTGTCCACGCGGTATCATAACGATAGAATGTGGCAGTGGCGGCGCCTCCACTAACTCCTCTATATCCATAAATATAATCTCCGGAGCCGGGGTAGACAAGGGCGCCACCTGAGTTAATATCACTGGGTACCGCAGTCATGGTTGACCAGCTGTTGCCGGAAATGGAATAACGATAGAATGTGGCAGTAAACCATCCTTTGTACCCATAAATATAATCTCCGGAGCCGGGGTAAACTAACGAGCCACCGCCAGCAATACCAACGGGCGTCGCAGTCATAGTTGACCAGCT
>CAYIGM010000017.1:0-13360 GCA_964363045.1 uncultured Candidatus Saccharibacteria bacterium | reverse complement strand
ACATTGTGCATTTCTTGATTTTTATGCTAGAAATAGGATAGAGAATAATAGACCTTTAACTTTTAAATATAACGGGAGGATATAATGAAGTTTACCGGTGAATTGACTCTTCGGATACTGGAGAAGCTTGTTTTAATCAGAGAAACAGAGAAAATGGTGGCTGAAGAATACGCCAAGCAGGAGATGAAGTGCCCGGCGCATCTTTCTCTGGGACAAGAAGCGGTGGCAGTTGGTGTTTGTTTTAATCTGCGCCCCAAAGACAGTGTTTACGCGGGGCACAGAGGGCACGGCGCTTATTTGGCCAAAGGCGGTGGTTTGAAGAAGATGATTGCCGAGCTTTATGGCAAGGAGAGCGGTTGTGCCGGTGGCATTGGCGGTTCAATGCACCTTATAGACATTAAAGCCGGTTTTATGTGGACTTCTGCTGTTTTGGGCGGGGTTATTCCCATAGCGGTTGGGGATGCTTTTGCCGCCAAGCTTAAGGGTGACAATAGATTTGTCGTCGTTTTTTTCGGTGATGGAGCGGTTGAAGAGGGTGTCTTTTATGAGAGTATGGAATTCGCTTCTCTTCATAAATTGCGGATAATTTTTGTCTGTGAAAACAACGGTCTCGCTGTTAATACTCCTCTTTATGTTCGTCAGCCGAATAAGGATATTTACAAGAGGGGAGAAGCCCTTGGTGTAAAGGGTTATCAAGCTGATGGGAGCGATGTTGTTTTAATTTTAACAACCGTTCGCGAGGCCATGGCGCGTATCTTGAAAGATGAAGGCCCGGTCTTGCTGGAAATCAACGTGGAAAGATGGGCGAGCCATGTCGGTCCCAGATGGGAAGCAACCCCGGATTGCCCCATCAAAAAGCTGGAAAACCGCATCTTGGATGGAGGGATGGCTTCAATAGAGCAGATTAAGGATGTTTATAAAAAGGTAAGAGGGGAAATAAATAATGCTTTCTCTTTTGCTAAAGACAGTCCTTTCCCTAAACCTAAAACTGCTATTGCCGGCAAGAAGAATTCTTTTTTGCCGGAGCATAAACCAAAAGGCTTGCGGCAAAGAAGAACTTATGCCGAAGCTTTAAATCATGGACTGAGTCAGATGATGGCCAAAGATAAATCCGTGATAGTTATCGGATTAGGCGCGGATTATCCCAATGCCATATTCGGCAGCCTGGACGGCTTGGCTCGGAAATACGGAAAAGAAAGAGTCTTTGATGTTCCTCTTTCTGAAGAAGCGCTTACCGGTATATGCCTCGGCCTTTCTTTAAGAAGATTAAGACCGGTTCTGATTCATGCGAGAGTTGAATTTTCTATGCTCTCTATGAATCAGATAGTAAATCACTTGGCGCAATGGAACTTTACTTACGGAGAACAAACACCCGTAGTAATCCGTATGATAATAGGCAAGGGCTGGGGGCAGGGACCTCAACATTCTCAGAGTTTGCAGGCGCTTTTCGCTCATATTCCGGGATTGAAAGTGGTAATGCCTGCGACCGCCTGCGACGCTAAGGGCCTGCTGGTCTCCGCTCTTTGCGGGAAAGACCCGGTAATCTTTATAGAGCATCGCAGTCTTTATGATGCGGCTGAAGAGATACCGGAAGAACTTTATAAAGTTCCTATTGGCAAAGCGAGAGTGGCAAGGAATGGGAAAGATGTCACTCTTATTGCTGTGTCGCAAATGGTTGGCGAAGCGATTAGGGCGGCTGAAGTTTTACGGAAAGAAGGGATTGAAGCGGAAGTGATAGACATTCGTTCGGTAAAGCCGATTGACGAGAAGACGATAATCAAGTCTGTCTCTAAAACCGGACGGCTGGTCGTTTGTGATACCGGCTGGAAAGTTTGCGGTATTTCAGCGGAAGTGTCGGCTATCGCGGCGGAACACTGTCTCTTGAAAGCTCCTGTTAAAAGAATCACTCTTCCTGATTATCAGACACCCACGAGTTGGGTGCTTGAGAATGATTATTACCCTGATGCAAGTGATATAGTGGAAGCTTGCATGAAGGTGATGGGAAGAGAAGTTTTAAGCAATAAAAAAACGAGTGGAATAAGCTCGTTTAAAGGCCCCTTTTAAAGGGGCCTTTTTTCTTGCAAAAATCTTATACAATGGTATGGTTTAGATGGAAAATAATATAGATTGCAACTTAACTTTTGAATATAGAAAGAGGAGGATGTTATGGAAAGTGTTTTGGAAAACGCGGAGAAAAATTCACTGATATTGGACGGACACAAGCTTTGGCTTCCCGAACACAGGGAAAGATTAAAAGTCTGGCTTTCGGGTGAGAGGATAGTGCCTATCACTATTGATATGGCGCTGACAAGGTCTTGCAATTATAAGTGCGTATATTGCTACGCCACGCTTCAGGATAACGATATAAAGAAGATGACCCTTGATGTCATTTATCGCTTTCTTGATGATGCGGCAGAGATGGGGGTTAAGGCTATAAGCTTTGTCTCCGATGGAGAGAGCACTTGCTCGCCTCATCTCTACGATGCTATTCTCCGTGGGCACAACAACGGCCTGAGTATGGCGCTTGGTACAGCCGGATATCTTCTTAAAGATGAACGATTGGAAGAGATACTTTCGGCTTTGACATACTTAAGATTTAATATGTCCGCCGCTGTCCCTGGTCGGTATTCGGAGATTCACGGTGTGCCCAAGGAGTGGTTCTATAAGGTGGTAAATACCGTGGCAAAAGCGGTGAAGATAAAAAGGGCAGGAAAACTACCTGTTACCTTAGGTCTTCAGATGGTGCTCTTGCCGCAGTTCAAAGATCAGATTTTTCCAATGGCAAACTTCGGCAAAGTGCTTGGGGTGGATTATACAGTCATCAAGCATTGCAGTGACGACGAGAAAGGATCATTAGGAGTGGATTACTCCGGTTATCATGACCCTGAGCTCATGGCGTTGTTAGATGAGGCTGAAGCGCTTTCGGACGAGGATTATACGGTGAAAGCGAAAAGATCTAAAATTTTCAGTGATGGGAAGAGGTGTTACTCCCGCTGTTACGGCCCGCCGTTTTTCCTTCAATTCTCTGGAAGCGGTCTGGTAGCTCCTTGCGGAATGCTCTTCGGTGAGGAGTATAAGAAGTATCATATTGGCAATATAGCCGAAAAGTCTTTCAAGGAGATATGGGCAAGCGATAGGTACTGGGAAGCACTTAATCTTCTTGCTTCAGATAAGTTTGATGCGCAGAAAATGTGCGGATGCTTGTGCATCCAGCACAAGATTAATGAATTTCTCTGGTCTCTAAAAGGAGGAGATTCGGAAGAAATTCTCAGAGAGTCTGATGGAAGAGATGATTCCGGTTTAATTCACAGAAATTTTCTCTAATTTTAGTACTCGTCAGCCCCGCTTTGGCAAATTGCCAAGCGGGGTTTTTTTCTTGCGGAAAGATGAAAATAGTATTATGGTAAGAGCGGCATAATAATGTTCTTTAATTTAAAACTTTCTAACATATAAGGAGGAAGAGATGGCAGACAACTACTTGATTGACGGACAGAAGCTCTTGTATCATCAAGAGGCGGTGGAAAGATGGCTTAAGGCAAAAAAATGGGAGGAGGCGAAAAAGATTTACCCCATTTACCTTGAAGTCTCGTCTTTTGGCTCCTGTAATCACCGTTGCAGTTTTTGCGGCGTCAAATCTCTCGGTTATAAAAACGATCGTATCGCGTCAGTGATTTTTCTGAAGCGGTTGAAAGAGATGGGGCGTCTAGGTGTAAAAAGCATAATGTATGCCGGAGAAGGCGAACCGCTTTTTCATCCTAATATCGCGGAGATTGTATCTGCGACTAAAAAAGCGGGGATTGATGTCGCATTTACGACCAACGCCGTCTTTCTGGAGAAGATATTTTCGGTTCTCGGCGATATCTCTTGGATTAAGGTCAGCATCAATGCCGGGACCGCCAAGACTTATAAGAAAGTCCACAAGGCTAAGGCCGGCGATTTTGAGAAAGTGTTGAAAAATATCATGTCCGCTGTCTTGATAAGAAAAAAGAATGATTATACTTGCGCTATAGGAGCGCAGATAGTTGTTCTTCCGGACAATGAAGGCGAGATATTGAATCTTGCCAGAGAGATATCGGAGGCAGGCGCGGATTATCTGGTGATTAAGCCGTATTCTCCGCACCCTCTTGATGGCGTTGCGATGGATGTAAAGAATCTCGGTTATGACAAGGATGGCTTTCGGGTTTCTTTGGAATGGATTGAGAAAAGAGTCTCCACAAAAAACTTTAAAGTCATTGTTCGTCATGATGCTTTTGAAAGAGTAAAAGAGGAATGGCATTATAACAGATGCCTCGCCGTCCCGTTCTTCTGGGGGTATATTACCGCAACAGGCGATGTGTATTCCTGTTCTGTTTTCTTGGGAGATGAAAGGTTTAAGCTTGGTAATATAAACGAGCAGACTTTTCAGGATATCTGGGAAGGGGATAAGCGCCGTCAGAACTGGGAGATGATGAAGAGTTTTGACGCTTCAGCCTGCCGTAGGGGTTGCCGAATGGATGCCTGCAATAGGTTTTTACTTGCGGTGAAAAGAGAAGGCCTCTCCCTTCTAAAGACGCGCTTTATTGGCGTAAAGATAAAACACCTTAACTTCATCTGACTTCATCTGATGAACCCCGCTTCGTTTATTGCGAAGCGGGGTTTTTTACTGGAAAAAAAGACGAAAATCGGCTATATTTTAATAGTGATAAAACTTTCCATAATTGTGCCCGCTTATAATGAAGAGAGGGGGTTGGAACAGGCGGTTAGGAATCTTTGCTCTCTTCTGGAAAAAAATAAGATGAATGGCGTTTTTGAAATTTTAATTTTTAATGATTGCTCTCGGGACAAGACGGGGGAGATCGCCGACAGGCTTGCCAAAGATATAAATAGCGTGAGAGTTTTTCATAATGAAAAAAACAGAGGATTGGGTTTTAATTTCAGGGAGGGGGCCAGGCAGTCGCGTGGCGAATATGTGACCTGGTTTCCGGGCGATAACGAGAATCTGCCGCAATCCTTTATAGATACAGTCAGTCATATGGGCGAGGCTGATGTGATAATCCCCTATACCGCCAATATGGCAGTGAGGCCGTTTTCCCGCCGATTTGTTTCAAAGATTTACACAGTTATAAATAATCTTTTTTTTGGATTGCGTTTGAGATATTATAACGGACTCTCTGTGTATAAAAAAGACTTACTGCTTGTTGTTTTGCCGAGAATAGGTGACAGTTTCGCTTTTTCGGCTCAAATACTCGTGATGCTTTTAAAATCCGGCGCCAGTTTTATTGAGGTGCCGATAAAGATACAGTCAAAACCGGGCGGCAGAAGCTCCGCTTTCAGATTCAACAATGTAATCGGCGTTATAAAAGCGATTCTTTCTCTTTTTTGGAGGATTAATATAAATAAAGAAAGAATAATGATAGAAAAATGAAAATTTGTTTTTTGACTGAAAATCTTGATATTAGCCAAGGCTGGGGAAGGTCAATTTTTAATCTGGTTGTCGGCGTAAGGGAAAAAGATGTTGATGTGTTAGCTCTAGTAGAGGAGTTTGCCAATCTTGATTTTGAAAGAAAGGCGCTCTCATCGTCCATCATTATTTCAGCGTTCAGGTCCAGGCGTTTTTTTAAGGAAAGCGATATTATAAACGCGCATGATGTCTGGCCTTACGGAGTTATCGCTTTTTTGGGCTCTTTGGGGCTTGGGAAAAAAATAATTATTACGGCGCATGGCACTTATTCAGTAGCTCCTTTTTATGAAAAAGGGATTGGCGGATTTTTAAAAAAATTTCTTGGAAAATTGGTTTTAAAAAGCGCTGATAAAATTATCGCCGTCAGTAATTTTACAGCCAATGAGATTAAAAAAATTCTTCCCGAACTGGCAGTGGAGGTTATTCATTGGGGCGTTGACAGCAAAAGAAAATGCCAGCATAAAGATGACCGTATTGCGGAAGTTAAAGGTATGGATATAAAGAGATTAAAACCTTATATTTTGACTGTTGGCGCGCTTAAATACAGGAAAGGCCAGCATGTCTCGCTGGAAGCTTTTAATCTGATAAAAAACGAGTATCCGGATTTAAAATATGTTTTGGTTGGCCATTATAATGAGAATGATATTTATAAAAAAGGTCTTGATGCCCAGATAGAAAAATACGGCATTAAAGATAAAGTTTATTTTTTAAAAGATGTTTCAGACGAAGAACTCGCTTTTCTTTATTGCCACAGCAGTCTTTTTATCTTAACAGCGGTTAATGAAGAGAACGCATTTGAGGGTTTTGGACTTGTCTATCTTGAGGCGGGCGCTTTTGGGAAGCCGGTGATAGGCGCTTTGGGTTCCGGCGCCGAAGATGCTATTATAGACGGCAAGACAGGGATTCTGGTTAAAGAAGGAGACGCGAAAGAAGCTAAATTGGCGATGGAAAAAATTTTGAAAGATGCCAGTTTTTCAGAATATCTCGGAACTGAAGGTAAAAAAAGAGCTAAAGAGATGACTTGGGATAAAACAGCCGGCAATTATATGAAAATTTTTAAAGAAATTTATGATAAGAAAAATAATTGATTTTTTTGCTGAAAAATTTACGCAAGATGAGACTGCGGAAGAAAGCAAAAAAAAGTGGAATAGGCTAGCTGTGGAAAATGCCAAATATTTCATATATTCCGATAAAACCAAGCAGGAAGATGAGAATTTCAGACTTTCCGGAGAAAATGATTTCAATACTTTGATTGAGAGCGATGAAATTGTAAAAAAAAGTATTCCTGATTTTAGAAAGGCGACTGTTCTTGAGATAGGCTGCGGCATAGGCCGGGTGACGGAATTTTTGGCCAAGAATTTTGAAAAAGTTTATGCGGTTGATATATCCGGTGAAATGATTCAAAAACTTAAATACAGGCTCAAAGAATACAATAATATTATAGCAATAGAAAATGACGGAATGCATTTGCCGTTGCCTGAAAAATCCGTTGATTTTGTTTTTTCTTATATAGTTTTCCAGCATATGCCGCAAAAAAATATTATTGAAAAAAATTTTCAAGAAATCGGGCGGGTTTTGAAGAAGGGCGGTATTTTTAAAGTTCAGCTTCGCGGGGTTAGGGCTTCAAAAAAAGAATGGTATTACGGAGCAGAGTATAATTATGATGATGCCGTTCTGTTGGCTGAAAAAAATAATTTTCAGGCGCTTAATTACAGCGGCGTCGGCGAAAAATATTTTTGGCTTACGCTTGAGAAAAGATAAATTTAAATATCATATGAAATATATTTATGTGCGCTATAAACGGGTTTAATTTTTCCAATAAAGAACTTATCTTAAAGATGAATGCCGCGACTTCTCATAGGGGGCCGGACGATAGCGGTTTTTTCGTTGCTGATGATATCTCGCTTGGGCATAACCGGCTTTCCATCATAGACCTCTCGGGGCGCGGGCATCAGCCCATGTGGAATGAAGATAAAACGAAGTGCATTGTTTTCAATGGCGAGATTTATAATTATAAAGAGCTGAAAAAAGATTTAACAGGACTGGGTCATAATTTCTTTTCTGAAACGGATACGGAAGTTTTGCTTCACCTCTTTGAAGAATTTGGCGAGAAATCGCTTGACAAAATAAATGGAATTTTTGCTTTTGCCGTTTGGGATATAAAAACGAAAGAATTATTTTTGGCCAGAGACAGAATAGGAATAAAACCGTTATATTATTTTTATGATGAAGAAAAATTCATTTTTTCCTCTGAAATAAAAGGATTGCTTGAACATAATATAAAAAGGGGAGTTAATATGGACGCGTTTAATTATTTTTTCAGACTGCGCTATGTTCCGGCGCCGTTTACTATGTTTAAAAATATTTTTAAATTGCCCGCCGGCCATTTTGCGATTTTAAATAAAACCGGTTTAAAGATTGCTAAATATTGGGATATTGAAAATATTGAAGAAATCGCTTCTCGTGAAGATGCGGTCAAGACTATCAATTCTTTAATGAATGATTCGGTTAAGAGACAGCTTGTCTCCGACCGACCGGTCGGGTTATTTTTAAGCGGCGGAATAGATTCCACTTCTGTTTTGGGGATTGCCAGTGAATACTTGGGCAATAATATTAAGACTTATTCAATCGGTTTTGACATAAAAATTGAGAGCGAGAAATTTAATGCCGATTTTTATCTGGCGAGGCGGACGGCCGGGTATTATAAGACCGACCATCATGAGATTATGGTATCGGAGAAAGACATTTTGGATAATATGGAAGACGCGGTCTATTTTTCCGATGAACCGATTCCCGACCCGATACAAATCGTTAATCTCCTGCTTTCGCAAGAAGCAAAAAAAGAAGTGGCGGTTGTTTTGGGCGGGGACGGCGGAGACGAGCTTTTCGGCGGGTATCATAGATATTATTACGGCAAGGTCATTGACCGTTTTCAAAAATTGCCTTCTTTCTTGCAGAAATTAAGTTTGTTCGGTTTGGATAATTTTTCCGGCAATAACAGTTTGGCGAAAAAATTCAGGTCGCTGGAGGCGCACGAGAGGTATCTTTCATTTATGGTTGAAAAAGACGCGGTGCTGGATAGAGTTTTGAGAAAAGATATTTTTAAAGAAAAAGCGGTGTATTCTTTTTTTGAAAAAAAATACCCGGTAAATTTCGGCAAATTTGATTCGCCGAAAGAGATGATGTTTTTTGATTTGAAGACCTGGCTTCCAGATGAATCTTTAATGAGGACGGATAAGATGTCTATGGCGTATGGTCTTGAAGAGAGAGTGCCTATTTTAGACCATCGTCTTGTTGAATTGGCCTTTCGCATCCCTTCTGAAATGAAGATTGCCGGCAAAGAGAAAGGAAAAAGCGTATTTAAGGAAGCGATGAAGGATTATTTGCCGGAATATATATTATCTCAGCCCAAAAGAGGCTGGTTTTCTCCAGCGGCCAAGTGGTTGAGGTCTGGTTTGAAAGATTTTGCTTATGAAGTTTTGTCAGAAGATTATAATCAGGAA
Source organism: uncultured Candidatus Saccharibacteria bacterium (assembly GCA_964363045.1). GTDB lineage: Bacteria > Patescibacteriota > Minisyncoccia. The sequence goes on along the minus strand of CAYIGM010000017.1, from coordinate 4,417 downwards.
ACAAGGGAATATTTTAATTTTCCGGAGATAAGGCGAATTTTAGATGACCATATTTCAAAAAAAGAATATAATTCTACAATAATTTGGACTCTGATTTTTTTTCAGCTTTGGTATAAGAGATTTATTAAATGAGTCTGAAGATTAGGTATTTATGATAAACACATTAAACAGAGTCAAGAAATGGCGTCATATCCCTTTTGTAAAAGATACGGCCGTGATGCAGGCGGGAAGCGGTTTTTCCACTTTCATCAATATATTGGCGTCAGTCGCTTTTGCCAGAATTCTTTTGCCGGAGAAATATGGCATTTATAGCCTGGTTTTTGCTTTAGCGGGCTTATTCGCCCTTTTTATGAATCTCGGCACCGGTATGGCGACACTTACGCTTTTTGCCGACGCTTATGAGAAAAAGGATAAAAAAGAGATATCAAGAATATTTGTTTATTATCTGAAAGTTTCGCTGATAGATTCTTTAGGCATAGGAATAATCGCTATTATCATATCTCCAATAGTTTCCACATATATGTACGGCGCTCCTTATGTGGGGGAGCTAGTGAGGATAATAATATTTTCAAGCGTGCTGGGTATTTTTTATGAAATGATATCAATTGTTTTTCAGGTTATCAGGATGATTAAAGGATATGTGCTATTGGATAATTTCAAGAATTTTTTGCGTATTTCCATCGGGTTTATTTTGGTTTTCAGTTTGGGGGTTTTCGGAATATTAATCGGCTATCTTTTGTCAGCTGTCATATCTTTAATTTTAGCGCTTATAATATATTCGCATTTATCCATCCGATATGAATTATTACCGAGTTTTAAGGAAATAAAAGACAATTGGAAAAATGTCCGAATCAGAGATTATTTTAAATTCAGTTTTTTTATTTCCGTGGACCAGAATATAAGCCGATTATATGGAATATTGCCTGTCCTTTTTTTGAGTATGTTTTTTCCACCAGAAACTGTCGGTTATTTCAATATCGCGATGAAATATGTTTCATTGCCTTTGATTTTTCTTTCGCCAGTTTCTCAGCTTTTAGCGGTGCGCATTCCCCAGCTTAAGGCGTCCCGAAGCCCTCTTTTTGTAAGGAATTTTTTTAAAGTTTCTTTGATTTCCGGAGCGATAGCTTTCTTCCTTATTGTTCCCGCTGTCATTATTGCCCCCTTGGCCATAAAGTTTTTTTATGGCCAAAATTATATCGCTTCCATAGGGGTAGTTTATTGGCTTATGCCGTTTACTGTTTTTTCCGGTCTGGCTGTGGGCCTGGGTCCGTTATTCAGGACATTTAATAAAATGAAAGAGGTTATTATCATCAATTCTTTGATAATTGCCATAGGTGTTTTGCCGAGTTTTTATTTGATAAAAAATTCCGGACTTTTAGGTGTGGCGATTGTCACTGTGGTTTGGTCCGCCCTCTCCGGCGCTTTGCCTTTTATTTATATCAGAAAATTTTTAAGATAAATATGATAATTTTCCAACCGGAAAGAGTATTTTTAAGAAAACAAATAAAAAAATGAAAATCTTAATTTTATCAGATGATTTTCCGCCCCGAGCGGTTGGCGGAGCCGGCGTCATAGCTTTCAATATGGCGCAGGGTTTTAGCAAAAGGGGGTATGATGTTCATGTTCTTTCTGCTGTAAAAAACAGAATGGAAGAAAAACAAGATAATTATGCCGGTCTTAAAATCTATAATATATATTCCAATTATCACGAAAGATGGCGCGCTTATTTAAGTTTGTATAATCCAATGACGGCAAAAAAAGTGAGAGATATTATTGAAAGGATAAATCCTGATGTTGTATTCGCCCACAACATTCATTTTCATATTTCCTATCATTCATTGAAATTAGCTAAAGCCAGCGGCGCCAAAGTCTTCCTTGTTGCGCATGACGCGATGCTTGTTCATTACGGAAAGTTGTCTGGCTTTGTGAAATCCAAAAGTGATTCTATCCCGATAGAGATTGATTATAAAATTAATTTTTGGCGGCAGATTAAGGAATTTGGGAGAAGATATAATCCCTTCCGCAATTTGATAATAAGATATTATTTAAAATACGCGGATAAAATTTTTTCCGTAAGCGAAGCCCTCAGACGCGCGCTTGAAAAGAATGGTTTGCAGAATTTAAAAACTATCCACAATGGTGTTGATGTTTTAGAGTGGGATGTAAACAACCGTGACATTAAAGATTTTAAAAATACGCGCCAGCTTAATAATAAGAAAGTAATTTTATTTGGCGGTCGGTTGAGCGAAGCGAAAGGAGGTTGTGAGATATTGTCGGCGATGAAAAAAGTTTTAGAAAAAGCGCCTGACGCCGTTCTGCTTGTTTTGGGAAGAGAGGATAAATATGGTAATATAATGATGGATAAATCCGAAAGACTCGGCATCAGAGATAGGATTATATTTACGGGCTGGATTTCGGGCGACGAACTTAAAGCGGCTTATCATTCAAGCGATGTTGTCGTCGTTCCTTCTATTTATTTGGATCCTTTTCCCACTGTGAATCTTGAAGCTATGGCTTGCGCCAAGCCGGTGGTGGGAACCTGTTTCGGGGGCACTCCAGAGATAGTGGAAGATAATATTACGGGATTTATCGTCAATCCTTTAAATATTGATGTTATGGCGGAGAAAATTGCTTATTTGCTTTTAAATCCGAAACAAGCGGAAGAATTTGGCAAAAGAGGATATAATAGAGTGAAACAGAAATTCAATTTTGATAAATGGATAGACGAGTATTTAAATAATTACAGAAAAATTTAAAAGCTTACTTTCTTAAAGGACGGTCATAAGGGAAATCCTCCAGAAAATAACTTTAAAATTTTTCTTATAAAAATATGAATAAAAAAATTTTATTTTCAATAATAATATTGCTTATTTTATCATTTGGCTTGCGAATCGCACCGATTATCTATAAAGGTTATGCGCCGACCGGAGCCCATGATAACCTTATTCTGGCGAGGAATTTGGCTGAAACAGGAGAGTATAAATTAGAAAGCGAAAAGAATGTCGTACTGGCCTCTTCTCAAGTGAAAGAAAAAGGAGCGGTTTCAACTTTTGGAAACAAGCTGACTATATTTATAGAAGCGGGAATTTTTAAAATATTCGGGTTCAGCGCGAATCTGCCATTTTTCGTTTCAGTGTTTATGTTTGCCATAACTACGGTTCTGATATTTCTTTTAGTCTTACGAATTTTTGATAATTTTTATTTGGCGTTAATTACGGCGCTTTTTGATATTTTTATGCCTTTTGTCTGGAAGGGGTCTCTTTTTGCCGGCACTTATGAATTTGCCAGCGTGTTTTTTTTATTGGGTCTTTTGATTTATTTTTGGAAAAAAGAGAAAAATATTTTATTGTTGTTTCTGCCCGGTCTTTTTTTTGGGCTGGCTATTGTTTCCCGCAATGCTTTTATCCTTTCAGTGATTCCTATTATTATTTATGAATTGCAGGTCAGCCGTTCTTGGAAGAAGGTGGCTAGCTTCGCTTTGCCGGTAATTTTGATTTTTGGCGCTTTTGGATTTTTTAATAATTCTTATTTGTCCGGCGCAGATGAATCATTTAGTCGTTTCGGGCATCTTTTTCCCGACCCTTATACATATCATTATGAGAAAGATAATTATATCCGAAGCATTGCCGGCTCAAGCGACCCGGATTTGTCAGAATTTCAGATAAAATACGGTTACGATGTTTCTTTAATAAATAAGGTGAAGATGTATCTGAATTCGGCGGTTTTTTATCCTAATCAGGCGTTTTCCATTATAAATTTCGGCGGACCATTCTTTCTTTTTCTCGCTTTTCTTGGCGGAGCGTATCTTTATAAAGAAAAAAGAGAGTTATTTAAATTTTTCTCGCTCTGGATTATTTTGTGGTATATCGGATTGGTTGTTTTGAAAACAAATAATTGGGACCATTTTCTGGAAATAAGATTTGTTGTGATTTTTCTCATCGCTTTAGGAGTTTGGGCGTTGATTAAGATGTTTGGCAAGTGTATTGAAAGCCAGCGGAAGTATATTTTATTCGGGGTCGGTTTAGTGGCTTTTTCATCTTTTCAGCTTTTTGTCTCAAACAAATGGATGTTCCACGAATCTTATGAGACAAGCTTTTTGCCGGAAGCGATGCCTATTATAGAGAAGCTGGAGAAAGAGAATATAAAGAGTGATGAAGTGATAGCCGTCAGCTTTAATCAAGGCGCGCCACTTTTATTCAATTATTATCTTGATAAGAATTTTATTTATTTTGCGCCGGAGACGATAGAGAAGTTGAAAAAAGAGGGGAAATTAGAAGAAATTTTTAGTGATTTTAGCATCACGAGATTTGTAGAATAAGCCTACTGTTTAACATTGACTGTTGAACAGTAGTTTGGTATGATTAGATTTTTAATATTTTTAATAACAATTCTAGCATGATCAAATGCATTCTGCGCA
>CAYIGM010000016.1:0-14420 GCA_964363045.1 uncultured Candidatus Saccharibacteria bacterium | reverse complement strand
CCCGAAATTCAAATTATTTAGAATGGACTCGGATGCGGTGAAGACAAAAAAACATGGCGAAAAAATCATTGAAGATTTCTTCTCCGCGCCCGGAAGCGTATTGATAGGCACGGAAATGCTCTTCTCTTATTTGAATAAAGAAGTTGACCGCATTGCGATAATTTCACTTGATTCACTTTTCACGATACCGGATTTTAGAATCAACGAGAGGATATTTCATCTTCTTATAAAATTAAAAACTCTTTCTCAAAAAACATTCTTAATACAGACCCGGATGCCGGAATTGGATATATTTAAATTGGCTCTCAAGGGCGATGTGTCGGGATTTTACAGAAAAGAGCTTGAAACGAGAGAACGGTTTAATTATCCGCCGTTTAAATTGCTTATTAAAATCACCAAACAAGACAAAGACAAAAAACAACTTGAGGCGAATTTTAAAAAACTGGAAAAAGAATTGGCGAATTACAATCCTGCGATTTATTCGGCCTTTACGTCAAAAATAAAGGGCCTGCACATAATGCACGCCCTTTTAAAGATTGACCCGGACAAATGGCCGAACCCAAAGCTCATGGAGACGCTTAACGCCCTTTCGCCGGCTTGGCGAATAGACGTTGACCCGGCCTCCTTGCTTTAGAAGAAGAAATGAGCGAAAACAGAAAATTCCTTTCTCTTTCGCTATAATTCTCCTTCCATTCATCTATATTCCCGCCGCAATAATCGCAGACACCTCCCCTACTTTCTCTGCAAGAGCCAAAACACTGCCGGCATAAGCCAAAAGATTTCGGGTCAGGAATTTTCATAAGCACCTCCTTTTATTATTAAAATTTCAAAAAAACTTCTAAATTAACTATAACTAAAATCCTAGACTTGTCAATGCGGAGATTTCATATTATAATCTGTTTTAATGAGAAATGTGGTTCAAAAAGAGAATAAAATCTTGCGGCAAAAGGCTAGAGAATTGAAACCAGAAGAGATTAAAAGTGGCAAAATCAAGAAACTTTTAAAAAAGATGTCTGAAACTCTTATCTCTTATGACGAAGGCGTGGCGCTGGCCGCTCCGCAGGTAGCCGAATCTTTGCGGATTTTTATAGTCTCGGGAAGATTTTTCCATCCAGACCTTAAAATGAAAAACGAAGATGAGATGAAAGAAAAGAAAACAAAAGATATTGTTTTCATAAATCCAAAGATAATAAAAATGTCCAAAAAGCGGATGATTATGCCGGAAGGATGCTTAAGCGCGGAAGGGTTGCAAGGTGAAATAAAACGCTCCGATAAAGTGACTATAGAAGCGCTTGATGAAAACGGCAGGAAATTCACCAGAGGGACTTCAGGACTTCTAGCCCAAATAATCCAGCATGAAGCGGACCATTTAAACGGAATACTGTTTACAGATTTCGCAAAAAATTTGAAGAAAATAAATTATGGCAAATAATCTTAAAATAGCCTTTTTAGGCACCCCTTTATTCGCCGTGAAAATACTTGAGGAGATGAAGAAAGGAGGCTTAACACCCGCTCTTATCATAACCGCGCCGGATAAACCCAAGGGGAGGAAACTTGCTCTCACCCCCCCTCCCGTAAAAGATTGGGCGGATAAAGAAAAGATACCAGCGCTTCAGCCCGATAACTTGAATGATATTTATGCTGATTTAAAAAAAGAGAATTGGGATATCTTTATACTCGCGGCTTATGGCAAAATAATCCCTCAAAAAATTATTGAGATGTCAAAATTCGGAATATTAAATGTTCACCCCTCTCTTCTGCCGAAATATCGGGGACCATCCCCTATTCAATCGGCTATTCTAAACGGGGACAAAAAATTTGGCGCGACTATAATGCTTTTGGATGAAAAATTAGACCACGGACCGATACTGTCCGCCGATCATTTAACGCTAGCCGATAATGTTAATTATAAAGAACTGGAAGATAAGCTGGCTGAATTAGGAGGGAAGCTTCTGGTTAAAACCGTCCCTCTTTGGGTTAATGATAAAATTAAAGCAATCCCGCAAGACCATAATAAAGCCACTTATACCGAAAAAATAAAAAAAGAGAACGGTCTTATAAATTCAGGCGATGACCCGCAAATTATTGAAAAAAAATTTCGCGCGTTTAATCCGTGGCCGGGTGTTTATTTTTTCTTAAAAAAAAATAAGAAACTGTTGCGGATTATAATAACCGGCGCAACATTGACCGGCGGAAAACTTAAAATAGAAAAAGTGAAACCCGAAGGGAAAAAAGAGACGACTTTTGCCGATTTTATGAAAGAAAATCCCAAATTAAAGCCTCAGATTGATAAAATATTTTTTAATATCATATAATTATGATTATCTCTTCTCATATTATCACCGCAACGGCTGTCACTATCCCTTTAATCGTTGCGCCGGCCAATACCGGCAATATTGCTCTTATTTTTGCGGCGGCTTTTTGCAGTCATTATGTCTTAGATTTAATCCCTCACTGGGATTATCAACTCTCATCCATAAAGACTTGCCATCGGCAAGAAAAAATCGGCTGTATAAAAAAAAGCGAAATTAAAAAAGATTTTTTTAAAATTCTGATTGACGGTTTACTGGGAATATCAGTCTCTTTTTCAATAATAAACTTAGTGCCAACAAGCTTAAAAGAAAAATCCTTTATCCTTTTTCTGGCAATAATCGCGAGTATTTTACCCGACTTCTTTGAAGTGCTCTATATATTCTTTAAAAAACAACCGGTATCTTTCCTGCATAAAATTCATTTAATTTTCCATCGAAGGAACATATATATCGGCGAACCGCAGAAAGGGATACCCCTGCAAGTGGCGGTAATATCAGCAATAGTGATTTTATTTGTATTTATTCTTTGACGAATGGCACGAAAGCGAATCCGGGAAATTCTATTTTCTCAAATTGTTCGGCGTCTTGAGCGACTTTTTTCTTATAAGACCAAATACTTGTTCCAATAGGCGCGACAATGATGCCCCCGGCTTTCAATTGTTTTTTCCACTCCTCCGGTATTTCATCCGTTGAAGCGGCGGCAATTATTCTATCGTAAGGAGCCTCTTTGATAAAACCGTTAGTCGCGTTAAGACAATGAACCTCCACCACTCCTTTTTTAATAAAATTATATTTAAAAATATTTTTTCTGCTCATCGCTTCAAGCTCCGGAATCAATTCCAATGAAATCACCTTCCCTTTTTCACTCGGTGGCAATTCTTTCCCGTCTTCGTCGCGACTTGCAATATAAGCCAAAAGAGCCGTTTGCCAGCCTGACCCCGAACCAATATCAAGAATTTTCTCTCCCGGTTGCGGATTGAGCAATTCAAGCATAAAAGCCACGGCTAACGGTTGAGAGATGGTCTGACCGAAGCCAATAGGAAGAGGCGCATTCACATAAGCTTCAAACTTCAATTCTTCCGGCACAAAATCCGCCCTATCAATATGAGCAAAAGCGTCAATTATTCGCGGGGTTTTTAAAACACCTTCGCTTATTAAATTTTCAATAAGCTTACGCATAATTTTATTATACGCCGGAAAGTCTTTTTGCCAACTGACCTAAACAAGGTTTGGGTCATGATATTTTATTCTATTTTTTTAATTGTTGCGCCAATCTTTAAAAGCCGGCCGCAAAGATCTTCATGCCCGCGCTCTATGGAATAAATATTAAAGAGTTTTGATTCACCTTTGGCGCCAAGCATAGCGGCTAAAATAATAGTTGAAGGTCTTAAAGCCGGCGGACAGATAATATTTCCAGAAACAAAACGGACGGGACCGTCAATAAAAACTCTATGAGGGTCGGTTAAAGTTATTTTTCCTCCAAGTCTGTTAAGCTCTACAAGATATATCGCTCTATTCTCATAAGTCCAATCATGAATGAGCGTTTCTCCTTTGGCCAGCGAAGCAATAGGAGCAAAAAAAGGCAGATTATCTATATTTATTCCCGGATATGGCCTGGCCGCAATCTTTTCAAGAGGCGCTTTTAATTTTGAAGGAAAAGTTTTTATATCACAAAGTTTTGCGCAACCATTATCCGCTTTGTATTCGCGCATTATTTTATATTTAAAGCCCATCTTTTCAAGCCAAAGAAGTTCCAATTCCAAAAAATCAATCGGGCATCGTTTTATTTCTATTGAAGACCTTGTCGTAATCGCAATAGTTATAAAAAGCATAGCCTCAATAGGGTCTTCTGAAATGGAAAAAATCACCTCTCGGCTTATTTCCTTAACCCCATAAATTTCCAAAGTGCTTGTCCCTACCCCTTTTATCTTTACTCCGAGCGTTTGCAAAAAAAAGCATAAATCTTGAACCTGGTAATTGGCAGAGGCGAATTTTATGACAGTCTTTCCGGGGGTAAGCGCCGCAACAAGAAGAGCATTCTCCGTCACAGTGTCACCCGCTTCATAAAGCACCAGATTTTCCGCGCAGTGAATTTTCTCTGAAGAAAATTCGTATTTATTTCCCGATATTTTTGTCTTTAGGCCAAAAGCTCCAAGCGCATAAAAATGCGGCAGAACGGATCTTTTGCCGAGCTTGCACCCGCTCGGAGCCGGCAAAGAAAAATTTTTAAATTTCCCAGCTAAAGCTCCGGCGAAAAGGATAATGCTTCTTGTTTGGCCGGCGGATTCGTTATTTAGATTTTTTAAATTTATTTTTTTCGGCGGAGTTATTTTAATATTATGCCCGCCAAAATCATTATTTTTATCAAACCATTCAACTGCAACCCCTATGCTTTTCAAAACTTCTATCAATCTGAAAATCTCCTCAATTTTAGGGAGATTTTTTATTATTGTCGGTTTTTCATTTAGCAGAGACGCCACAAGCACGGCAATAGCGCCATTTTTGGATGGATTAACCGCAATAGAACCCTTCAGACGTTTACCGCCCTTGATAAGATAATCGGACATTTAAGATTTATCTTTTATAAAAGCCGGTAAGCAAATCTTTCACCCTCCTTGCTCCATTGCGGAATTTTGTAATCTGTTTACCGTGTGTCTTGCTCATTTCTCTCCGCACCTCATCGCGAACAGCATCAATGGAGGCATACAAATCTTCATTTACCGCTTCAGCCCTAAGTGAAGCGTGTGGGAGCCGCATCTGCACTTCGGTTCTAAAAATATCCCCTTGTTCATGGTGTTTGGTGGTTTTTCCAATTTCAACCCAAACTTGCGTCTCCGCATCTTTCTTTTGAGAACCCACAAATTTCTCCAGTGATTCAATCTTCTTATTGACATAATCTGATATAGCCGGCGTTAATTCTATATTAGTCGTTTTTATATTTATATTCATAATCGTTAAAATAATATTTATAATGATGTTATTATACTACAATTAAATATCTTTTTCAATAACGCCGATTCCGGTTTTTTAAACAGATTCTTCTATATAGCCTGAATCAATGCGCGCCTCATCGGTATCGGCTTTATAAGTTTCCATAGGCACAATGCCGTTATGCCAAGCGTTTGAAATAGCATCGGTAAATTTCCACATTGCCTTGACTTCATCCGTGCTGACAAACAAAGTTTGATCTCCTGCTACGCAATCCAAAAGCAATTTTTCATACTCCTCCACATATTGAATCCTCTCGTCAGCTTCCCTGTAAAGAAAGTCCAGTATCCTTTTCTCCATTTCCATTTCAAGCCCGGGCTTTTTTGACCAAAATTCTATGGCTATTTTCTCATGCGGCTCAAGGGAGAAAATTATCCTATTCTTAAAATGCTTCTCCGGCGGACACAAACAAGGGCTGGGGTGTCTAAAAGTGACAATAATTTCTTTTATCTGTTCTTTCATCCGTTTGCCGCTTTCTAAAATTATAGGCACCCCCTCAAAACGGGGATTATCAAGATAGGCTATCGCTTTAAAATAAGTCTCCGTATCAGAATCAGTCTTTACCCCTTTTATCTTTTTATAACCTTCATATTGGGCGCGGTAGGATGTATTTTTTATCTCTTGTTCTGATAAAATCCTTAATCTCTCTAAAACTTCAAAACGTTTTAACCTTACCGAGTCCGAATTGAAATTAACCGGACTGTCCATTGTCACCAATGCCAGCATTTGAAGCAAATGATTCTGACCCACATCCCGAAGCGCGCCAATGTCATTATAAAACTCGCCTCTTTTCTCAACGCCAAGCTTCTCAAGAAGACGGATTTCAATCTTCTCAATAAAATCCTTGCGCCAGCCATCTTCAAAGAGATTATTGGAAAAACGAAAAGCCAAAATATTTTGAAGCATCTCTTTTGCCAAATAATGGTCAATGCGGTAAATCTGCTCTTCGCGAAAAAGCGAACCCAGTAAAATATCCAATTCTTCGGCAGTTTTCATATCTTTTCCAAACGGTTTTTCCACCAAAATTCTTGTCCACCCTTCTTCCGGAGAGCACGGCAAAGTCAAACCCGATGATGACAGATTTTTTAATATAATTTCATAATTAGAAGGAGCGACTGATAGATAAAAAAGCTTATTTGAACAGACTCCCCATGAAACATCTATATCCAAAAGCTTCTTCGCGATATTTTTATAATTTTGTTCATCGCTGAATTGGCCTGAATCAAAAGAAAAAACTTCAAGAAAAGAGGTTAGGATTCCGTCTTCTTTTACGCTATGGCTTTTTAATATTTTTCTAATATGGTCCCTGAATTCTTCGTCGTTGATATTTGACCTGGAAACACCGACGATTTTAAAAAGTTTAGGCAGGCGATTTTTCCTATATAAATTAAAAAGAGCCGGAGCTATTTTCTTCTGCATTAAATCGCCGGTAGCGCCGAAAATCACAAAAATAGTGGCTGTATTTTCAGACTTATTGGATTTCATAATCATAATAGTATAACATATTACAATATAAAAATTATATGCTATTATATTGTTTATGAAAAAAGAAACGGGTAAAAAAAAGGGAATATTAAACCTGCCTGACGCAAAACTGACACGGACTCCCCACACGCGGAAAGAATTGCTGGCCGAATCAAAAAACCGAGTCTCGCGCATAACCAAAGAGTTCACCGCCGGATTTGAATTTATCAATCATTATCCGAAATCCGTCACTTTCTTCGGCTCAACAAGGCTCAATAAAGATAATGCGTACCATAAGAAAGCTCTGTATCTTGCTGAAAAAATATCTAAACTGGGATACGCGATAGTGACAGGCGGAGGTCCCGGTATAATGGAGGCGGCTAATCATGGCGCTTATAATATCGGCGGGCCATCCCTGGGCTTCAATATCCAACTTCCCAATGAACAAGTGCTTAATCCTTATGTCACCAAATCTCAAAGTTTTTATTATTTCTTCAGCAGAAAAGTGGCTTTATCATTTTCCGCGGAAGCTTACCTCTATTTTCCGGGAGGATACGGAACGCTTGATGAATTCTTTGAAATATTGACACTCGTCCAAACCAATAAAATACCAAAGGTGCCGATAATCTTGGTAGGAAGCGAATTTTGGAAACCGCTTGATGAATTCATAGAAAACCATCTTTTAGAAAAAAATAAAACGATAAATAAAAAAGATTTCCTTCTTTATCAAATTATAGATAACGATGAAAAAATATTGGAAATAATCAAAAAAGCGCCGATGCGGGATGAGTAAACATAAAAAACCGCGCGTATAAATCATACGCGCGGTTTTTGCTTAACGATCCTTGTCTATATGCTCTATTGCATAATCCAGACCGCCTCTCACTTTCTTTCTTGGATTAAAAATTCCCTGCGGATCAAAAATATCTTTTACTTTTTCAAAAAGCCCGCACACTTCTTTGCCATACATCATCGGCAAATACGGTGTGCGAATCAGGCCGTCATTATGTTCACCTGTTATAGACCCTTTATATTCTATCACTAATTTATAAACATCCTCGGAAAGATTTTTTATTATACTTATAGTTTCAGGATCAGAAAAATCCATAAGAGGAATAATATGAAAATTTCCATCCCCCACATGGCCGGTAACGGTATAGATTATATTATATTTATTTAAAAGATTATTAAGTTTAGGTAAAAATTCCGGAAGCACTTCGGGGCAAACGGAAATGTCTTCAATAAACGGTGCCGTGCGAAGTTTTTTCATATGCTGGCGCAATAAATTAAAACTTTCCCTCCTGAATGTCCAAAATTTCTTCGCTTCTCTTTCCGTCTTAGTCACTTTAGTTTTCAAGCCAAAAATCTCCAGTCCTCTTTGGGCTTTTACCGCTTTAGCCAAGGCCTCCTCGTCATTTTCTCCCGTAAACTCCACAATAAGCACCATTTTCGGCACTCCGCCGGTTAAAAACATGAAAAACTCCGGAAGAAGGTCAAGGGCAAGACGAACCATATTCCCGCTAAGGCGCTTTAAAATAAGAGGAAAAAATTTTATAGCCACCTTAAAAGTATGGTCGTCATAAGACTCAAAACTGTCCGGCTTATATTTAAGTATTTTATTTATAACTTGCGCCAACGGCGCCATGTCATTAAGCATTACAATCAAAAGACGTGACGATTTTTTTGGTTTTATCAATTTTAATCTTGCTTCAGTCACTATTCCGAGTGTTCCTTGGGAGCCGACTATCAGCTTAGTAATATCAAAAGTTCCGTTTTCTTTATCATACACGTTCCACAAAGAGTATCCGGCGGAATTTTTAGCAACGCGCGGTTTAGCTTTTTGCAATAAGTCGTAATTTTCGTCAATAAGCTTAAACATTTTTTTATACAGATCTCCTTCAAAAGTTTTAAGCTTCTTTTTCTCGTTTAATTCTTTAAGCGTTAAAGCGAAAAAACTGTATTCGTTGCCATCTGACAATACCATCTTTAATTCTTTGACATATTTTTCGATTTTGCCGTAAGTTAACGTTTTTTCTCCCCCGGAATTGTTGGCAATCATACCGCCAATAGCGCAAAGTTCGCGCGAAGCCGGATAGCATGGTAAAAGTAAGTTGTATTTTAGAGTCTCTTTTTCAAAATTACGATAAAAAACACCCGGCTCAACAACGGCATAATCATGCCCAATTTCTTTTATGCGGTTAAAATATTTAGTAAATCCCAAGATGATAGATTCTGAGAGGGGGCCTCCGGTCATATCCGTTCCGGCCGAACGGGCCGTAAGAGAAATATTACCGCCTTCTTGCTTTTTTAATGAAGCAAAATTTATCAGTTTTTTTATATCTTCCGTGTTTTTAGGGAAGACAACAGCCAGTGGCGGCACCTTAAACAAACTTGTATCACGGCTATATTCAGAAATCACTTTTTCTTCAGCTGAAATATCGCCGTCAATAATTTTTTTTATCTCTTCTATGTATTCTTTGCAAGCCATAACAATATTTTTTATCCAACTCTTGATCCTTGTGAAATCTCATTATCAGTTTCCAAAAGCGAAAATTTGCCATCTTCTGAGATAACCGCCAAGATCATACCGTTGCTTTCTACACCACGAATAACTCTTGGCTCAAGATTGGTAACGAAAGCGCACTTTCTTCCAACCAGCAATTGCTCGTTCGGGTGATAAAGAGCGATACCGGAAACAATTGTCCTTGGACCGCTTTCCTCGGCGAAACTAACGGAAAGTTTAAGAAGCTTATCCGTCTCCGGAATCTTCTCGGCAGACAAAATTTTTCCTATTTTAATCTCTATTTTTTTAAAATCTTCGTATGTTGCCATAAAGTTATTTGCCTAAATCCAATGTTTCATCAATCCGAATTTGGTTTACAAATTCCGGAACGTGGCTTACTAAAATCATTGCTCCTTCATATCTGTTTAAAGCATTTGCAATAATAGGAATATGCCTGAAATTAATATGATTTGTCGGCTCATCAAGTATTAGAAGCCCCGGCTTCATAAGGACAAGCTGAGCGAAAGCCACCAACCCCTTCTGTCCTTCAGAGAGTCTCCCTATCTTCACATTTATAACATCGTCACCGAGGAGGAATCCTGAAGCAACGGCGCGCAGATTCTCTTCAACCACTTTTTCCATCACGCCGGCCAGCGCCTCGTAGACAGTATCCTCAAAATTAAGCGTAGAGAAATCCTGCCTGTAATAGCCGACTTTTACATCCTGCATAATCTTGGCCCCCTTCGCTTTCCTCGAAGCAATCTCCTCAAGCAGAGTGCTTTTGCCTATGCCGTTAGGCCCCGTTAGAAGCAAGTGTTGATTTTTCTTTAGAGAAATCTTGGCTTTATGCTCCACTGGCTTATGATTCTTAATCACCTTATATGAAGAGATGCTCAAAATCTCCCCCGCAATATCCGGCTGGGATTGTATGGCAAAAGAGCGAATAGTCTTATCTTCTTTCCTTATGTCTATTTTAGATTCTTCCATCTCTTCAGCTTTTTCTCTCATCTTTTTGGCAACTAACCTCATTTGTCCGCCTTTATTGGCAAAAAAATTCGCTTTATCTTTATTCTCTTGTATCTCTTTGGCCAGCTGGGCATTCTTCTTATTCTCTTTCTCAATCTTAGCCGATATTTCCGCCACCACATCAAAATAATTGCCGACATACTGCTCAACTTTTCGCGTGAAAACATCCAAGTATAAAACTCCGTGAGTAAACGCATTTAAGAAATCAGCGTCATGAGAAATGACAATGCATGTTTTTTTATAGTCAATCAAAAATTTTGTTAAATGGGCTATCCCCTCTTTATCTAAGTTGTTAGTCGGCTCATCCAAGAGAAGTATATCCGGATTCTGGATCAAGGCTCCCGCCATAAGGAGACGCGCCTGCTGGCCGCCGGAAAAAGATTTCACGATACGGTCATGTGGCACGGTTAAATTCACCACTTCAAGGACAATGTCAATCCTCGGGTCAATATCATACACTTTCTCTTTAAAACGCTTTTCAAAAAACTCTCTTATTGTCAAATTCATCTCGTCGCGCGGAATAACCTGCTTGGAAGAAGCAATACTCACTCTTGGCGCAATATGAATAAAACCGGATTCCGGCTTAAGCTCGCCTTCAATAAGCCGGAAAATTGTACTCTTACCGGCCCCATTTTGCCCCATTAAAGTAATTTTAGATCCGCGTCTGACAGGAAAACTCACCTCAGCCAAGATGGGGTTATTGTGTCCATATTCAAAGGACACTTCGTCAAACCTGATTATAACTTCGTTTTTTGCCATATTTTTTAAACACTAAATAATAACACACCATAACACATATTATTAAAATGAAAAATAGATATGGTTAAATTTGCGCCTTATTGGCTTTTTAATCTGAAACCTCTCTAAGTAAAAAATCTTTCAGTTCTTTGATTTTATCATAGTCATACAAAGAAACCGCAAAAACTTTCGGATTGCTTTTCTTCATTTTTGCAAGAATCTTTTGGATATCAGCGGGATTATCTATAATGTCCGTTTTTGTAAGAACTATTATCTCTTTCTTTTTCAAAAGTTCCGGGTCGTATTTCTCCAATTCTTTTCTGATGGATTTATAGGCCTTTAATACATTATCATTTTCAAGCGATATGAGGTGGGCAAGTATTTTGGTTCTTTTGATGTGGCGAAGAAATTTATGCCCAAGACCCTTACCCTCTGAAGCCCCCTCAATAAGCCCCGGAATATCGGAAATAATATACCCAAAACATTCACCCAGATTTGGCTCAAGCGTAGTAAACGGATAATCCCCGATTTTCCCGCGAGCGGATGTCAGAGAATTCAAAAGGCTTGTCTTGCCGGCATTCGGCAAACCTATAAGCCCGATATCAGCGACAAGCTCAATTTCAATCAAAAAATCAGCCTCCTCACCGGTCTTGCCCGGTGTCCATTGCTCCGGGCTTCTATTGATAGGTGTTTGGTATGATTCATTCCCCCTACCACCGCGACCTCCCTTAAGTAAAAGTATCCTTTCTTCGTCATTGAGAAGGGATATTTTCCTGTCGGTTTTTAAATTTGTTATATTTGAACCGACAGGAAGAAGTATCTCCAAATCTTTGCCATTGAGTCCGTGCAAGCTGTCTTTCCCGCCGTCTTCGCCGCGCGCCGCTCTAAACTCTTTTTTAGCCCGATAATGGGAAAGCAGATGCAAATCCCGCACGGCGCGCAAATAAACATCCCCGCCGCGCCCGCCGTCTCCGCCGGAGGGACCGGCAAATTCTTTGCCTTTCTCATGACGCCAGCGAACAACGCCATTGCCACCGGTCCCGGCTTTTATATGTATTTTTAATTCATCAATAAACGGCATTATTTTATATAATAACACAAAAACAAAAATCGTAAGAAAAATTAAACAGTCTTCTTTAAATAACCTCTTCTTTTAGACTCTGGGAATTTCTCTATAGCGTAGCGAAGCATAATGCGAGGCATCTTTTTATAATGCTTCCTGAGGAATTTCTCTTCTGCCTCAAACGACCGCTTCCCCGCTTCACGAAGCATCCAACCGACGGCCTTGCGGATAAGGTCGTGGTCGTCATTCAAAAGAAGCCTCGAGATCTTCAGCGTATCTTTGAACTCGCCGTTTTTTATAAAGTTAAAAGTTGAGATAATCGCAATCCTCCTCTCCCAAAGATTCTTTGACTTAGAGAGCTTGTATAAGATCTTTCTATCTTTTTTGCCAGACAAATATTCTCCCATTATCTTATCGGCCGAGAGGTCCACCAAGTCCCAATTATTTATAAAACGAGTATTTTTTAGGTAGAAATTAAAAATCTTTTTTCTTTCTTGTTCGCCACTTTCTTTAAAATTATGCGTAAGAATAAGAAGCGCCGTAAGCCTCTCTTCGTGAATCTTTGATTTAAGAAGCTCGGTTACTTCTAGAAAGCTTAGATTTTTATATTTAACGGCAATTTTTCTTAAATCCGGCACAATAATACCTAAAAACATATCTCCGTCTCCATATTGCCCAGCTCCGGTCTTAAAAAAGCCCTGAAGCACTTTGGCTCTTTTCGGGTCAGCTTTGTTTCTTAGTTCTTTTTTAAGTTCCTGTAGCATTAAATTCGCGATTTTCTATAATACAACGTCAGCCCCAAGACAGCCCAGGAGCCGGCCACCCCGATAACAAAACTCAGTATGATCGGCAGGTCATTAAGATAAAAGCCATACAATGTCCACACAAAAGTCCCTATACTAAATATCGCATAAGTCGGCACGGAAATATCTTTAGCGGATTTATTTTTATAAATCTTATATGCCTGGGGATAATAGCCGACGGACATCAAAATCCCTATTGAAGTTACTACTATTTCTATCATGATTATTTTTTATTTCTATTTACCCACCAGCCGTCGACCTTGTCACTAAACCACCATTCGTCAGAATCCGTGTCGACGATGGCCTCAGCCAGTATCCTTGCTTCTTCGGTAAGAAACCGCTTAAGTAGTGATGGTATCCATGTCTTTGCCCTTTCGTTGCCTATATCCACCTGCTCTTTAAGAGAAAGGAGAAATTCTAAATTATCGGCATCCTTGGCGACTTTAGATTCTTTTGTCTGCCTCTCTTCATATTCTTCTATTATCTCCTTTATATCATCACCAAAAGGGAGTGGGTCCGTCAAATCGTTTAACGCTTTATCTTCCCTGCTTTCCACGTATTTTTGATGAACATAATTTAAGTCTGAAATTCTTGTCTCAGCGATGTCGTGAAAGAGACACATCTTCATGACTTTAGAAGCGTCTACCTCCTTATCCATAGAAGCAAGTACGAAGCCGATATAAGAGACTCTGTTTATATGCTCCGCTACACTCTGTTCTCCGCTTCCTAAAAAGAAAAAGCCGCTCCGTGGCGTCTTGGCAAGCATGCCAACTTCAAATAGAAAATTCGTTATATTCCCAAGATCTTCACTATTCATGTTTTTCATTATAGCACATAATCTTCTACCGTATCCCCGTGTCGCAAGAGAGATTAACCTCCGACAAAAAAGAAGGATTTATGGTGACTGTCTTCTCTCCGCACCGCGGAAACATCTGGCCGCTTATCGGACTTAACACATAATCGCCCGGCGGAAGCATCGCTTTATAACCCCCTTCTTTGTCGCTCTCCGTCACGGAAAAAATATCTTTATTATTCCCAGCTCTAAAAATATTGATAACAGTAACATAAGGTTTATCATTACAACTTTCATCACCTTCACGGACCACGGGACAAACAGGGCCAAGCAAAACTTTCCCCATAACACCCGAATCAAAAGGCAAGATGCCGACCGGCATCTCCACCGCTTCAGTGCCGGTATCTGACGAAAGAGTTATCGGCTCAATCTCCGTATTTTGAGGAGCAAGCGCCTCTTTTACCACATTCCCCCGAAAGAGAGCCAATAAACCCATGGCAACGACAACGAATATCAATATTAAAAATATCTTCTTCATCTTCTTCATCTTCATATTATGCCCCTTAAAATATTAAACGGCAAATGTCCAACACTCGGTGTTGGACATTTTTTCAAAGCGAAATTGTTTTTTGGTAAAATTGTGTTATAAATTAAATATCTCGCCGAACGAGATAAATTGCCGGATCGTCTAATGGTAGGACATCGCCCTTTGGAGGCGAGTATCTTGGTT
>CAYIGM010000015.1:0-14730 GCA_964363045.1 uncultured Candidatus Saccharibacteria bacterium | reverse complement strand
CGCCAATCTTAAGCGAAGGCTACGCCGGCATCCGCGCCGACTTTATGGATGTGGAGTTTGACGATTATAAAGCGGAAAACCCTACAAAGGAAACCCCTTTGTAAGGAAAAGGTGGAAAAGCAGAAAAACCGTCCGGACGCCGGGCGGTTTTGCCGTTCGCAGTATGAAGATAAATTTACTTCCATTTCTTGCAGGGTTTTTTTGCCAGCATCTCTTTTTTAATCGCCAACCGTTTTTTCGTCTTTCGTGAATGCGATTTCTTGTTTTTCCCCACTCCAGTGTGTCTTTTTGCCATAGACATATTATACACTATGTTATTTTATAAATCTAATTTTTTGTCATAAATGATATATCAACAGAGCAGGCTTTATTTATTTTTATATTCATTTTATATTTTAATAAGGCGGTTCTTTTTAAATTTAATCAATAAAAACTCAATAATAGAGGAGGTAGGGCGATGGATGAATCATTTATTATTGGTATCATTGGCGGCGCGCTGGGTTTACGGGCGCTCATGGGGTTGAATATGATAATAAAGAAGAATTTAGAAAAAAGGGAAAAAGAAACCAGGGCTGAGAAGATCTCCGGCTGGGAATGGGAGGTCCGTTGCCCTTTTTTCTCAGATGTAAACACTGTTGAAGAATGCAATGGTAAGAACAAAAGAAACACGAGAGTTTGCGGTAATTGTTTGGCTCATACTCATACTGCATAGCAACTCAAAATGTTTGATCTTATCGGGGCGATTTTTAAATCGCCCTTTTTTATTTTATTTAAAGTCCTTGCAAGAACTTTGTTTTTGTTTTAGTATTTAGTATTATTTAGCAATTTACGCGCCCCGTTAGAAATTTATTGAATGTATATTTTTACGGGTGAAGATTATTAGTTTAAATTTCTAATCAGGATGAAAAAACGCATCTATCTGGACAATGCCGCCACTACTCCTCTTGACCCGAGGGTTAAGCGCGCTATGGAGCCGTATTGGGAGAAAATTTTCGGTAATCCGAGCGGGATTTACGAGGATGGCCGGCGCGCTAAAGAGGCGCTTGAAGAAGCGAGAAGGGATACAGCTTCTTTTATCGGTTCTTCTCCTGATGAGATTATCTTCACCAGCGGGGGGACGGAGAGCAATAATCTGGCGATTTTCGGTATTGCGGAAAATATCAGAGGAACGGGCTCTTTAATTAAATCTTCTGATATTTTAAAATCGCACATCATTACCACCAAGATTGAACATAAGTCTATTTTAGTCTCGTGCAAGGAACTGGAGAAGCGCGGTTTTGAAATTACATATTTAAGCCCCGATGAAGACGGACTTATCAATCCCCAAGATATAAAGAGGGCATTAAAGCCGGAAACCGTCTTGGTCTCTATAATATACGCGAACAATGAGATTGGCGTCGTTGAACCTATAAAAGAGATAGCCAAAGTCATAAAAGACTTTCGTAGGAAAAATAAAGGGGGAGAGAGCGGTCCGTATTTCCATATAGACGCTTGCCAAGCTTCCGGCTATCTTGATATGAATGTGAATAATCTCGGTGTGGACTTGCTTAGCGCTAACGGCTCCAAAGTTTACGGACCAAAGGGGATAGGTTTTCTGTATAAAAAGAAAGGGATTAAGATTAAGCCCGTCATTTATGGCGGAGGACAGGAGAAGGGTTTGCGCTCCGGCACGGAAAATATTCCGGCGATAGTCGGATTCGCCGAGGCTTTAAAGATTGCAAAAGTAGGAGGCGCTAAAGAAGCGAAGAAAATATCTAAGCTTAGAGATGAGCTTTTGGCAGGTATTTTAAAGAAAATTCCCAGAGTTTTTTTGAATGGGCACAAGACGAAACGGCTCGCCAATAATCTTAATATTTCGGTTTTGGGGGTGGAGGGGGAGTCGGTTGTCTTGTATCTGGACGCTCTGGGTATAGCTGTCTCTACCGGCTCGGCTTGCAATTCCTCCGACCTTGAACCTTCTCATGTGGTCAGCGCTTTAGGCAAGCCGGTGGAATACGCCCACGGTTCTTTGCGTTTTTCTTTAGGCAGGCATACCACCAAAGAGGATATTGATTATGTAATAAAAGTTTTTCCTGATATTATAAAGAAGCTGAGGAGTATTTCCGCCATAGAATAATATGTTTAGAAAGAACGCAAAAGTGAGAAATAACTGTTCTTCCAGAACGGTCATAAGGGAAATTCTTCCAGAACAGTTTTTCTGCACTTTTGCTTAAGTTAACTTTTATTTTTTTGAAATATATTATATGAAAAAAAAGAAAGCAAAAAAAATAGAGAAAAAAGAAGAAAAGAAAAGCGCCGATGTCTGGGGGAGAGGCGGAAATGATTGGTATTATTCCGACACGGTGAAAGAGCATTTTTTTAACCCGAAGAATATCCTCCTTGATGAGCCTAAGGAAGGCGATTTTGACGCGGAAGGGGAAGTGGGGAGTGTCGCCTGCGGCGATGTGATGAAAATGTGGTTTAAGATTGATAAAAAAACCGGGAAAATCAAGAAATTGAAATGGCGAACCTGGGGTTGCGCTTCGGCTATTGCCTCCACTTCTGTTTTTTCCGAGATGGTGACGGAAAAAGGGGGGATGACGATAGAGGAAGCTTTAAAAATAACTCCGCAAGAGATAATGAAGCGCCTTGGCGGTTTGCCGATGATAAAAGTTCATTGTTCCGTCTTAGCTGACCAAGCTTTTAAAAAAGCGATGGAAGATTATAAGAACAAACATAAAGAAAAATAACAGTTCATGGCAAAAATTAAAAATAACGAAATCTTTACGAAGAAGCATCTTATGTTTAAAATATAATAATAGATGAAAAAATACGACCACAAAAAAATAGAGCAAAGATGGCGCAAAGAATGGGAAAAGAAAGGGATTCACAAAGTAAAAGACGACTATAAAAAGCCGAAATATTATGCGCTGGATATGTTTCCTTATCCTTCCGGAGACGGACTTCATGTCGGCCACATTAAAGGTTATATAGCCACTGATGTTTACGCCAGACACAAGAAGATGAGCGGTTTTAATGTTCTGCACCCTATGGGGTGGGACGCTTTCGGTTTGCCGGCGGAGAATTACGCTATAAAACATAAAATTAACCCGAAAATATCCACGGCTAAAAATGTTGCCACTTATAAAAAACAATTATCGGGTTTGGGCTTCAATTATGATTGGTCGCGTGAGATAAATACCACCGACCCGGAATATTATAAATGGACGCAATGGATTTTTCTCCAGTTTTTCAAGAACGGTTTGGCTTACGAGTCGTATGAGCCTATTATCTGGTGCCCTTCGTGCAAGACGGGATTGGCTCTGGAGGATTTGGAAGGAGGAAAGTGCGAGCGTTGCGAGAGTGATGTTTTAAAAAAGCCGATGCGCCAATGGGTGCTTGCGATTACCAGATACGCTGACAGACTGCTTGAAGATTTGAAACTTCTTGATTGGCCGGTATCTATTAAAGAATCGCAGAAGAATTGGATAGGCCGGTCGGAAGGGGTGGAGATTGATTTTAAAATCAAGAAACTTGATTTGACGATAAAGGTTTTTACCACAAGATTGGATACAGTTTTCGGCTGTACATATCTTGTTGTGGCGCCGGAGAATCCTATCTTTTCGGCGGGTAATCTGCTTTTTGATAACGCGGAAGAGGTTAATAAATATGTCACTGAATCAAAAAGAAAAAGCGATGTTGAAAGAATGACGGAAAACAAAGTGAAATCTGGCGTAGAACTTCAGGGGATTAAAGCCGTTAATCCTTTTAATAATGAAGAGATTCCCGTTTTTGTAGCGGATTATGTTTTGGGGCATTATGGCACCGGCGCAGTAATGGCGGTGCCGGCTCACGATACGAGGGATTGGCAGTTTGCTAAAAAATATAATTTGTCCATCAGGGAGTCTATAAAAGGAGGAGATGTTTTCGCGTGTGCTTTTACGGAAGACGGTGTCCTGGTGGATTCCGGAGAATTTACCGGACTTCCTTCGCGTGAAGCGAGGCAAGAAATGGCTGTTTGGCTTAAGAAAAATAAATCCGGAAAAAAGACCGTAAATTATAAATTGCAAGATTGGGTTTTTTCTAGGCAGAGATATTGGGGCGAACCGATTCCGCTTGTTCATTGTGGCAAGTGCGGTGTTGTCCCCGTGCCGGAGAAAGATTTGCCCGTGAAATTACCGGCAGTTAAAAGTTATGAACCGACCGGCACGGGCGAATCTCCTCTTGCAGATATTAAAGAATGGGTAAATGTAAAGTGTCCGAAATGCGGCGTGGAAGCCAAGAGGGAAACCAATACTATGCCTCAATGGGCCGGTTCTTCTTGGTATTATCTCCGGTATATTGACCCTAAAAATAAAAGCAAGTTTGTTGATGCCAAGAAAGAAAAATATTGGATGGGAAAAAACGGAGTTGATATGTATGTCGGTGGCACTGAACACGCGGCTCGGCATTTAATCTATGTCCGCTTCTGGCATAAATTTTTGTTTGATATCGGGCTGGTCCATACTAAAGAGCCTTTTTACCGGCTGGCTAATCCAGGGCTTGTTATGGGTGAGGATAATAGAAAAATGAGCAAGAGGTGGGGCAATGTGGTGAATCCTGACGAGGTGGTTAGTAATTATGGCGCAGACGCTTTAAGGGTGTACGAAATGTTTATGGGGCCGTTTGAACAGGCTATTTCCTGGAGTACCGGCAGTATGGCGGGTTCGCGCCGTTTCCTTGAGAAAGTTTGGCAGATGAAAGAGCGCGCTAGTAGGAAAGTGAAAAATAAAAGATTGGAAAGTTTGCTTCATAAAACTATAAAAAAAGTGAGCGAAGATATTGAGAATTTTCATTTTAATACGGCGATAAGCGCGATGATGATATTTGCGAATGAAGCTGAAAAAGAGAAAACAATTCCAGCGGTTCAATATTTTGAATTTTTGAAGCTCCTCGCCCCTTTTGCTCCTTATCTCACGGAAGAACTCAGGCATAAATTAGGGCATAAAAAATCAATTCATATTGAAAAATGGCCTAAATACAGCAAGGCTAAAATAAAAGAAAAAACTTTTATGTTAGTGGTTCAGATAAACGGAAAAGTACGCGACCAATTTGAAGCTTCGTTGGGAATTAAAGAAAAGGAGGCGAAAGATTTGACATTAAAGCGAGAAAATGTTAATCTTTACATAAAGGGAAATTCAATCAAAAGGGTTATCTGGGTGCCCAATAAGCTTATCAATATAGTTATATAAAAAAATGCAAGCGCTTCAATTTAAACCAAAACAAATAACTAAAAAAATGATGCTGGTCTTGAGAGATCGGTCTCGGGACATTTTGGGACAGCGATACGGTCTTAATCCGGACGATAGCAATAGGAAAACTCTTGAAGCCATAGGCCAGCAATACGGCATTACGCGTGAAAGAATCAGGCAGATTGAGAATTACTCTTTAAATTCAATAAGGAAAAGCGATATTTTTAATGAGAATGAAGCGGTCTTTGAAGAGATGGCGAAAGAAATGGAAAGAAGAGGAAAAATTGTCCATGAGGAGGATTTTTTAAATTCTTTGGCTAAAGACGAAGCTACCCGCAATCATATTCATTTTTTGCTTGTTGTTTCGCCTAAATTCACAAAAATTAAAGAAGATGATGATTTTTTCCACCGATGGACTGTTGATGTTGAATCAGCGGATAAAATTCATGGGGCTTTGCGAAATCTGCATAATGAAATAAAGCCGGATGATTTGATTCTTGAAGAAGAACTGCTTTCAAGATTTAATAAACAGATTGATAAATTGAATTTGGGAGATACGCCAAAAGAGACGCTTTATTCTTGGCTTAGAATTTCAAAATTGATTGATAAAAATGATTTGGGCGAATGGGGGGTTGTCAATTCTTGCAATATCCGTCCTCGCGGCATCAGGGATTTGACTTTCCTTATATTGAGAAGGCACGGTTCGCCTATGCATTTTACCGAAGTAGCCAAATCTATTTCCGATACTTTTGGCAAGACTGCGCATCCGCAGACTACGCATAATGAGCTTATAAAAGATGACCGCTTTGTGCTTGTCGGGCGGGGTTTATACGGATTGCGAGATTGGGGCTATTCGGTGGGCACGGTGAAAGATGTTATCAGAAATATTCTCAAAACTAACGGTTCGCTCACAAAGGAAGATATTATAAAAAAAGTTTTGAAAGAGAGGTATGTCAAGGAGAATACCATTGTGGTTAATCTTCAAGACCGCAGATATTTTAGAAAAAATTCTTCCGACTATTATATTGCCATATAGCAATGACTGATTTATAATAATACTAATGCAGTTGTTATTGTGCGATTTTTTGCTTGATATAGCCCAGCTTGTTTTGGGCAGTATTTATGTATGGTTGCCTTTGGCTTTGATTTTTACTTTTTGGAAGCTTTGGATTCATTATATTAGGGCTTATTATATCTCTAATTTGGAGTGGACCCTTTTGGAAGTGAAACTGCCCAGAGAGATATTTAAAAATCCCCGAGCTATGGAGATTGCTCTGCACGCGTTTCATCAGACTTCTGACGGTCATTTGATTAAAAAATATTGGCATGGATTTGTCAGAGCCTGGTTTTCTCTTGAAATAGCGTCTTTTGGCGGCGAGATTCATTTTTTTATAAGGACTCAAACTTTTTTCAAGAAGCTTATTGAGTCGCAGATTTACGCTCAATATCCCGGAGTGGAAATAATTGAAGTGAATGATTATACTTCTAAAATTCCTTATGGCGCTCCTGACAGCGACTGGCAGCTTTTTGGCACGGAATTTAAATTTGATAAAGAAGACGCTTACCCGATAAAGACTTATGTTGATTTCGGCCTTACGGAAAATCTTGAAGAAGAGCAAAAGGTGGACCCGATTACTCATTTTTTGGAATTTATGGGTTCTTTGGGAGAAGGAGAGGAGATATGGTTTCAGATTCTTGTTCAAGCGACTAAAAAAAGGTTTGCCGTAGCGGGCGCTTGGTTTGAGAAAGAGGATTGGAAAAAACAAGGCGGGAAGCTCATTGAAAAATTGATGAAACGCGATAAAAAAAAGAAAGAAGGGGAGTTTGCGGATTTCGGGGCTATGACATTGTCTCCCGGGGAAAGAACTGTTGTGGAAGCGGTTGAGAGGAGTATTTCAAAACTTGGTTTTGACACGGGCATAAGGACTGTATATTTGGCGCGCAAAGATTCTTTTAACAATATCAATATTGCCGCTTTGACCGGTTCTGTAAAACAATATAATACTTTGAATTTGAACGGATTTAAGCCGGTCAGGCTTACGAGTCTTGATTATATTTGGCAGGACCCTTTTGGGACAAGGATTTCCGGTATGAAAAGGAAAATGTTTGATGCTTATTGCAAGCGGTCATATTTTTATACTCCTTATGAACGGAAGCCGATGGTTTTAAATACCGAAGAACTCGCAACTATTTATCACTTTCCCGGCAAGGTTGCTGAAACCCCCACTTTCGGCAGGATTGAAGCGAAAAAGGTGGAACCTCCTACAAATTTGCCGATATGAGTTTATTTTTAAGCAATATATTTAAAGATTTAGAAGGAGATGAATTGGCAAAAAAGCGCAAAAAGATTTTTTTTAGCGCCAGTGCTTTTGTTGTTGTCATTTTATTTTTGGCGCTGTCCTATTTTTTTCTTTTGCTCCCGTCTGATTTTTCTTCAGAAAAATTCATTACTATAGAAAGAGGGTCGTCCTTGAATAAGGTCGCTTCGCAGTTGAAAGAAGAAGGGATTATAAAATCCGAATTTATCTTTAAAATCATTGTCAGTCTCATGGCCGGCGAAGGCGGCGCCAAGTCCGGTGTTTATTTTTTCAAAGAGCCGCAAAATATCTTAACGGTGTCGGGGCGTATTATTGGCGCGGATTTCAAGCTGACGCCGGCAAAAGTCATTATTCCGGAAGGCCTGACTATTGCTGAAATATCCGATATTTTGCAAAATTCCTTGATGAATTTTGACAAAAAGGGTTTTTTAAAGCTGACGACAGGTTCAATTTTTTTTGATAATAATATAAGCGATAAACCTTTTGATTCGCTGGAAGGGTTTCTTTTTCCTGATACATATTTCTTTTTTCCGACAGTGGAGAATTCTCAGATAATAAGCGATATGAGAAGCAATTTTAATTTAAAGATGACGTCGGAGATAAAAGAAGAGATACGAAAAAGAGGTCTGGATGTTTATAAAATTATAACAATGGCTTCTCTTATAGAAGAAGAGGCTCGCCAGCCGGAAACAAGAAGAATAGTGTCCGGTATTTTATGGAAGAGATTGAATGCCGGAATGCCTCTTCAGGTTGATGCGGTTTTCCCTTATATTATGGGGAAAAATACTTTTGAGGTGACGCTTGATGATTTGAAAGTTGATTCGCCTTACAATACTTATCTTTACTCGGGACTGCCCAAGGGGCCTATTGCCAACCCCGGGCTTGATTCTATTTTGGCGGCGGTGTATCCTAAAGATTCGGATTATTGGTATTATCTTTCGGATAAAGACGGGAATATGCATTATTCCAAGACTTTTGAAGAGCACAAAAAGAATAAAGAGAAGTATTTGAAGTAAGACATAAAATAAATATTATAAATTTGAAAGATGAAAAATCATAATTTAGCTTTTACAGATCTTGAAACGACCGGACTTGACGCTCATAAGCACGAGGTTATTGAGATTGGCTGTATTATCGCGCGGCAGGCGCCGGCGCTCATCGGCGGTCCGAAACTTGAAACAGTGGAAGAATTTCTGCTTAAGGTGAAACCGGAACACTTGGAAACGGCTGACCCTGAAGCTTTGAAAATAAACGGCTATAATGAAGCGGAATGGAAAGAAGCTATATCTTTGAAAGAGGCGATGGGGATTTTCGCCGAGAAGACTAGAGATGCCGCTCTTGTCGCCCAAAATGTTTCTTTTGATTGGGTTTTTCTTGATGAGGCGTTTCGTAAGACCGGAGTGGAAAATAAAATGCATTATCATAAGCTTGATGTTTTGACTTTCGCTTTCGCCAAGCTCTATGATAAGCCGGATGCTCAGAAGTTTTCTTTAAGGGCGCTTTGCCGGTATTTTGACATTAAGAACGAGAAAGAACATTCAGCGCTGGCTGATATCAGAGCGACTCTTGAAGTTTATAAGAGATTGATTGAGATGTAATTTGTTAAATGTCAGACATCGAATATTTTTGGAAAAACTCCCAAATTTGGTCAAATGATATGTCGTAAGAAACCGGACCTATTTTAGATTTTGGCAAATATTGATTGCCGCTGGGCCAAGTATGGCCGCCGCCTTCAATTGTGCAAAATTCAACTTCAGCATCGTCCCCGCATTGTTCATATATTATACAAGTTGCGTTTCCTTTTTGATATGCAACAGATGATTTAGATAAACAGCTGTTTGTATTCAGCCAGCTGTTTATCATTTCCTGAGCGGACTGGAATAATTCTTTTTTAGCGCCTAAACAGCCTTCGCTTATTCCTCCGTTATAAGGCGCGCAAGGGTCGGCTGTTCCGTGAATATGCATTATAGGAACCGGTCTTGATGGATTGCAGTTTGCTAAAGATGCCGGCGGAGCTACTGGCGCGACTGCGGTAATTCTATTGGATAATTCGCAAGCCGAACGGTAAGACATCATTCCGCCCTGAGATATGCCTGTCATATAAATTTTGTTTTTATCAATATTAAATTTACTCTCAGCATCATCAATCATTTTTGAAAAAAATCCAATGTCGTCAATATTGTGTTCCGTGGCGTAATTCGGTCGATTTACAATATTTTCACCTATTAGGTAAGGCCCATAATTCCAAACAAGCAGCATATTCTTTAAAACTCCGGTTCCGGCGGGGCTCAATAATATAAAACCATATTTGTCGGAATAGGAATATAAGCCGTCATTTTTTGAACTTGCGCTACTGCCTCCTCCGCCATGAACATAAATTACAAGAGGAGTTTTTTTATTTTTGTCATAACTTTTAGGAACATAGGCCCTATAATATCTTGTCAGCCCGCCGTGATCTATTGCAAGCTCATATTCTCCGAAAGCATATTCAAAAAAATCAGCGCTTGAAGAAGTTGAGGCTTGATCAGTTATTTTTGATGAAGTTGAATCAATCGTATTTAATAATATTAAATCTGATTTTTCTTTCATTCTTTTAACAATTCCAAGAAATATTAATATTAAAATTATTATCCCAATCAAAATTAATATTTTTTTCATATTTGTTTTTAAAAAATAAAGCTACTTTTTATTGCTAAATTAATTTAAATATAGCATTTTTAATGTATAAAAACAATAAAATATTTTTATATGTAAAGATATTAATCTTTACATATAATCAATAAATATGTATAATACATAATCCTTATATGTCAAAAACAAAAAAATCCAAAAAGGTCTTTGTCGGGGTGTCCGGCGGGGTGGATTCTTCGGTTGCGGCGGCTTTGCTGAAAGAGCAGGGTTTTGATGTTGTGGGCGTTTTCATTAAAGCTTGGTATCCGGACTGGCTTTCTTGTTCTTGGCGCGAAGATAGGCGCGATGCTATGCGCGTGTGCGCCAAACTGGGTATCCCTTTTCTTACTTTTGATTTGGAGAAAGAGTATAAGAAGGAGGTGATTGATTATATGATTGCCGAATACAAGAAGGGGCGAACGCCGAATCCTGATGTAATGTGCAACCGGATGATAAAGTTCGGCGCTTTTTTAAAGAAAGCAAAGAAGATGGGCGCTGATTTTGTGGCGACCGGGCATTATGCAATGGTAGTCAGTCAGCAAAAAAACTTTGATTCTTCCGCACATTTCGCTCGTCCAGCGACTCGCCCGCTCGTCCTTGAGGAATCATCCCGCTTGCGCGGGAACCATGCTGATTCATCTGCGGAGGCTTCAGAATTTAAAATTTTTTCACTTTACGCCGGCAAAGACAAGGAGAAAGATCAAACCTATTTTCTGTGGACACTCACTCAAAAAGATTTGAAAAATATAATTTTCCCCGTAGGTGGATTAAAGAAGCCGGAGGTGAGAAAGCTGGCTAGAAAATTCGGCCTTATCACGGCTGAGAAGAAGGAGAGCCAAGGGCTCTGTTTTTTAGGGAAGATTAGCGTTCGCGATTTCTTAAAGAAATATATAAAAGAGAAAAGAGGGAAGGTGCTGGACGAAGACGGGAATGTTGTCGGCGCGCATAACGGGGTTGTTTTTCTGACGATAGGCCAAAGGCACGGTTTTGAGATAACGGAGAAAGGGACGGCGCGCAAACCCTATTATGTGGTAGGTAAAGATATCAAGAAAAATCTACTAATAGTCTCTCACAAGAAAGAAGAAAAGAAATCATTTCAAAAAGAAATTTTAATTGAAAAAGTGAATTGGATATCAGACAACTTGAACTTGAGTGTTGGATGTCCAAGCGGATGTTCAGCGTCAAAGTTATATGGCGCGCGTATTCGTTATCGTCAGCCCCTGCAAAAGTGCCGCATTAAATTATGTCAACGTGGCAGGTTGACAATAGTTTTTAAGAATCCCCAGAGGGCTGTTTCTTCAGGGCAATCTTTGGTTATTTATAGTAAAGGGGTTTGTTTGGGCGGTGGAATAATCGCTTAGAAAATGATATTATTTTGTTTATGAATCCAAATGAAATTCGCCGGAAATTTCTTGCTTTTTTTGAAAAAAGTAGGCATAAGATAATGCCGTCTTCTTCGCTTGTGCCGGATGGGGACCCTTCGGTGCTTTTTACCACTGCCGGTATGCAGCAATTCAAGCCGTATTATTTGGGGAAAAAAGACGCTATGGCGGATTTTAATTCGCTCAATACAGCTTCCAGTCAGAAATGCATCAGGACATCCGATATTTTAGAAGTGGGGGACGCGAGTCACCTCACTTTCTTTGAAATGCTCGGCAACTTTTCTTTTGGCGGGTATTTTAAAGAAGAGGCGATAAGATACGCGTATGAATTTATAGTTAATGAGCTTGGCTTGGAAATAGATTATGTCACCGTCTTTGCGGGAGATGAGAATGTTCCTTTTGACAAAGAGTCGTACGAGATATGGAAAGATTTTGTCTCGGAAGAAAAGATTAAAAAGTTTGGAAGGGAGGATAATTTTTGGGGGCCGACGGGGAAAGAAGGCCCTTGCGGTTCGACAACCGAAATATATATAAATGGCGTTGAAGTGTGGAATATAGTCTTTAATGAATATTATTGCAGGGAAGACGGAAAGTTGGAATCTTTGCCTCAAAAAGGGGTTGATACGGGCATGGGGCTGGAGCGTCTTTCTATGATGGCGGGCAAGACATCTACCGTTTTTGAGACGGATCTGTTCGGGCACATTATTAAAGAGATAGAAAAAGTCTCCGGTATAAGCTATTTTGATTCCGGCTACGAGAAAGTTTTCAGGATAATTGCCGACCATATAAAAGCTTCCGTCTTTATACTTTCAGATGGGGTGGCGCCTTCAAATTCTGAGCGGGGATATGTGCTAAGGAGACTTATCAGGAGGGCTGTTCGTCATTTGAAGATTCTGAACATAGAATCATCTTTTGTAATTAAAGCCGCTAAGATTGTTGTTGAAGACTATAAAGATGTTTATCCGGATTTGCTAAAAAAGGAGGTTGAGATTACGAGCGAGCTTAAGGCCGAAGAAGAAAGATATGAAGAAACGCTTAAGGAAGGGATTAAGCAGTTTGAGAAATTTTCCAGGCACGGAATTTCCGGGCACGACGCTTTTATCCTTTTTTCCACTTATGGTTTCCCTTTTGAAGAGACGTTTGAATTGGCAAAAGAGAAAGGAGTTAAGGTTGATGAAGAGGGTTTCAGAGAAGAATTCAAGAGACACCAAGAAGTATCACGCGCCGGTATGGAGAAGAAGTTTAAGGGGGGTCTTTCTGGTACAAGTCCGGAAGAGGCGCGGCTTCACACGGCTACGCATTTGCTTCACAAAGCTTTACGCGAAGTGCTTGGCGAACATGTATTGCAGAAAGGGAGCAATATTACACCAGAGCGGCTGCGTTTTGATTTCTCTTATCCGGAGAAGATGACACCTGAAGAATTAAGAAAAACAGAAGACTTAGTGAACAAAAAGATAAGTGAGAAATTGCCTGTCACGGCAGAGGAGATGACGCCGGAAGAGGCGAAAGGCAAGGGAGCTATTGGAGTTTTTGATAATAAATACGGAGAGAAAGTGAAAGTTTATTCAATTGGAGATTTCAGCAAAGAGATTTGCGGCGGACCTCATGTCTTAAACACGGGCGAGCTTGGACATTTCAAAATAAAGAAAGAAGAGGCGGTTTCTGCCGGCGTAAGGCGCATCAAGGCGGTGTTGGAATAAGCTTGTTATTTTCCAAAAAATCTGGTATAATATAATAATGAATACGAAGATTGTCGCGCATCGAGGCTGGGCCAAGGGAAGTAATGAGAACACTCTCGTCGCTTTTGAACAAGCCGTTTTAAATAATATGGACGGCGTTGAGCTTGACATAAGACGGTCGTCAGATGGCGATGAAATAATCGTTTCTCATAATTTTACAGACGATGCCGGAGTTTTAACTTTAAAAGAGGCTCTAGAATATTTGAAAGATAAGGATTTGGAGATTTTTATAGAACTGAAAGAGTATAGCGATGAATTGTTTGATGAAGCGGAGAATTTGTTGAAATTATACGAATTGAAAGAAAAATCCGTTCTTTTTGCTTTCCAGAAAATTGCCAGAAAATTTCCTTTTAATGACAGAAAAGGATTTAATCTCGGTATAATATCTTACCCGTGGAATATAAGGAAAGATATTTTAAAATTTAATCAAGATTTTATAATGATGGGCTATACTTCATTTTTAACGCGAATTGCCTTCAGGCTTTATTGGCAAATTTTTTCACTTTCTTCCGTTTTTAAAAAATATTCTGATAAGAAATTCGTAATTGGCGTCACCCGGTCGGAAAAAGAAAGGGAGTGGATGTTAAAAGAAAAAGGGTTATATGCTTTAATAGCGGATAACTCTTTATAAGATTATTTATGAAAACAAAAAAAATAAAAAGAGGCATGGCGCTAGTCTGTCAAATTACTCAAGCTGTCATGTATTGGCCCACTTATTTTATTTTGAAACTTATTTTTAATTACAGCGTAGAGGGTCAAGAGAATTTACGCGGACTTGAAGATGGTCCGATTATTTTCGCTTCAAATCATGGCAGTTGGATAGATGGGCCAATATCAGCCGCTTCAATGCCACGCAAGAATAGGCGGAGTTTGTATCCTGAAGATTTTTTTGCTGTAAGATTTTTAATCATAGAAGAATATTATAAATGGAATAACCCTTTCCCTTTCCCTTTAAATTATATTATTGGCGCTTATGTGAGGATTACTGGTTCTATAAGCGTGGTAAGAAACAAAGGACATCTTGATATTGTTCTTGCCGAACCTATAAAACAGCTTAAAAGCGGAGAAAAGATATGGATTTATCCGGAGGGAGGAATGACAAAAGACGGTATTTTTCAGATAGACAAAGGAAAGAGAGGCACAGCTTATCTGCAGGAAGCGACAGGTGCGCCCATTGTGCCAACGGCTATTATTGGAAATTTTAAGATTCTTAATCTGCCTAAAACTTTTCTTAATAACACAATTTTGAGAAAGAAGAAACTTATTGTAAGAATGGGAAAGCCACTATATTTAAAAAAAGGGACTCTTGAAGAAAAAACAGATAAGATAATGGCGGAAATTGCTAATCTTTGTAATTGGGGTCAGGAGCCTTTTATTCAAATGCACATAGTGGTATAATTAATTTATGCCA
>CAYIGM010000014.1:13724-15303 GCA_964363045.1 uncultured Candidatus Saccharibacteria bacterium | reverse complement strand
ACAAGTAATTGTCGGCGTAGCTCAGTTGGTTAGAGCACAGCACTCATAAAGCTGAGGTCGGGGGTTCGATTCCTCCCGCCGGCACTAGGCGACAGAGTAAAAGTCGCTTAATTACTGAGCAATATGCGGTCGTAGCTTAGCTGGTTAAAGCGCCGCCCTGTCACGGCGGAGATCGAGGGTTCAAGTCCCTTCGACCGCGCATTAAAAAACAAAATTGGTTAACATTGAATGTTAACCAATTTTGTTTTTTAATTTTAATATTTATCAAGCTATGAAGTAATTGACCAAGACATCTTTCACTATCTTATTGACGAGTGCGCCATCAGCTTTCCCCTTAACTCTTGGCATTAAGACTTTCATTATTTTGCCCATATCGGCAGGACCGGCCGCGCCCGAGTCTCTTACTGATTCTTCAATAATTTTCTTAAGCTCATCTAGAGGAATCTGCTCCGGCAAATAACCGGATAAGACCGCGAGCTCCTCCTCTTCTCTCTTATACAAATCGTCCCGTCCTTCTTTCTTATATATCTCTATCGCGTCTCTGCGCTTTTTAACCTCCTTGGCCACAACCTCCGCAATCTCCTCGTCGGTCAAAACACTTTTTGCCTCAATATCAGCCTCGCCCACTTTGACCAATTTCGTCTTTTTGGCTATTTCGGCATTTCGTATTTCTGATTGAAGCATTTTCAAAGTTGATGTTCTCACTGCCTCCCCGCCCTTGAAAGCTTCTTTGAAATCCTGTTGTATTTTTTCTTTCAACATATCTTTATTTTAACAAAATAGATAATTTTACGCCACTATTTCAAATACTCCAGAAATTCTTTTTCGCTCAATATTTTAACTCCCAGTTTTTTGGCTCTTTCATATTTTGAACCAGGTTCATTTCCCGAAACCACAAAATCAGTATTTTTTGAGACCGACTCAACAGTTTTTCCGCCAAATTGCCTGATTTTTTTCTTTGCCTCATCTCGACTTAATTTCTCAAGAGAACCGGTCAGGACGAATTTCAATCCTTTTAATTTATCCATTTTTATCTGAATCTCTTTTACGATATTTACGCGCGAGAGCAGTTTTTTTAAAAATTTTTTATTATCTTCATCTCTAAACCAATCATAAATACTTCTAGCCACAATCGGCCCCACATCGGAAATTCTCTCCAACTCGGAAAGAGAAGCTGTCCCAATATCAGCAATAGAGCCGAAATAATCAGCCAAATCCAAAGCGGTTCTTTCTCCGACATTTTCTATGCCGAGCGCTATTATAAATCTCGCCAGCTCTATATTGCGGCGGGTAGTTATCGCTTCAATAAGATTTTTGGCCGATTTCTCGGCAAAATGCTCAAGCGGTATTATATCGCCTTCTTTTAAATCAAAAAAATCAGCCGCGTCAGAGACCAAATTATTATCTAAAAGAGCGTCTATTATTCTCGGACCAAGTCCTTCTATATCAAATGCCTTTTTAGACGCGAAATAATAAAGAGCGCGACGATGGCGCGTGGCGCATTTATTATTAGGACATTTGGCAATCGGACTATCCTTGTCGCGCGAAATCAGAGCCTTGCAAATCGGACAAACTTTCG
>CAYIGM010000014.1:0-13714 GCA_964363045.1 uncultured Candidatus Saccharibacteria bacterium | reverse complement strand
CTCTCTGCCAGTCCTCATCTCCTTTATAACACTCACAATATCCGGTATAACATCTCCCGCCTTTTGCAGAATAACCGTATCTCCCACCCGAACATCAAGTCTCTTTATTTCCTCCTCATTATGAAGAGTGGCGCGAGACACGACCGAACCGGCAATTGCTACCGGCTGTAAATGCGCCACCGGTGTCAAAGCGCCAGTCCTTCCCACCTGCACATCAATAACTTCTACCACGGTCGTCGCCTGCTCGGCTGGAAATTTCAATGCAACGGCAAAGCGAGGCGCTTTGCCCGTATAGCCCAAGCGCTCCTGCCACTCTCTTTTATTCAATTTTACAACCACACCGTCCACCCAATATTTCGCTCTGTCTTTTTTCTTTTGCCATATTTTCCAAAAATCAATAACCTCGCTAATGTTCTCGCATAATTTAAAATGAGAATTAACTTTAAAACCTAAATTTTTTAAAAAGCCGAGTTCTTCAAATTGCGTTTTAGGAAAACCTTGCTCCAACTTGGGAATCGGATTCTCAAGTGAAGCTAAATCATATATAAAGCTATCAAGTCTCCTTGAAGCGGCAACTTTCGGGTCAAGCTGGCGAATAGAACCGGCGGCCGCATTTCTGGGATTGGCAAATAATTGCTCCCCGCTTTTCTTTCTTTCATTATTAAGTTTCTCAAATTCATCTTTTCCCATCCAAATCTCGCCTTCCACCACGCAATCAATATTTTGATTCAAGTGAAGCGGAATTGATTCTATTGTCTTCACGTTAGCCGTCACATTCTCGCCGATTTTTCCATCCCCCCTCGTAGCGGCTGACTGCAGTATCCCATTTTCATAAGTAAGAATAATTTTAAACCCGTCAATCTTGAGTTCCGCGACATATTCAAGCTCCTTGGCTCTCTTGTCTGCCCGATAGCCAATTTCTTTATCAAGAAAGCGTTTAACGCGATTATCAAATTCCCTTATCTCTTCTTCATCAAACACATCATTAAAAGACCATTGCGGAATTTTATGGCGCACTTTTTCAAATTTTTCCAGCGGTTCGCCCCCCACTCTCTGCGTAGGCGAATCTGGTGTTATAAATTCGGGAAAAGATTGTTCCAGATTATAAAGTTCATGCTTCAGTGAATCAAGCGCCGCCTCGGTTATCTCCTGCTTGTCCAGAACATGATAAAGATACCGATGGCGATTTATCGTTTTTTTAAGCTTTTCTATGCGCTCTTTCGCCGTTTCAACACTTCCTTCAAGCATTTTGCAAAAAATTAATAACTTGCTTTTAATACCCGCTCAACCTGCAGAGGTTCAGTGGGGGCGCAGGCTGAATTAGCGTCTCCATTGTTATACCCATACGCAGTGATAGCCGTAGGTCCCGTTTTATCAATATCTACTCTAACGCAAGAACCGTTATTGAAACTCAAATAAAAAGAAGTAGAAGAAGCGCTTAATACTCCCGCTTTGGCTTGACTCAAACAATTAATATTATAATTGGATTTATCAAATTCTTTCTTTATTACATCCCAATAAAGCGCGCACTCCACCCCGGCATCAGCGGCATAATAAGCCTGATCAGATTCTCGGCTAATCTGTGAAATTTTAAACTGTCTCGCAACAATATTATAAATACCCAAAGAAGCTGATAAAACTATAGTCAAAATAAGCAAAGAAAAAAGCAATGTGAATCCTTTCTTGTTTATTATTTTAAATTCATTATTCATTATAATTGATTATTACGGATGCCAATTGAAAAGATTATCCTGCAGAATAAAAGAATGACTGCCAAACTTATCATCCCAAGAAACAATAATGCTGACTTCCGCTTCATCTGGAGTCGTATTAGAAATTTTGACAGTCCGTACAAAAATATCATCAACCCAGCCTGAATCGTAGCCATATTCAATCGTAAGCGCGTTGTATTTAATATTCGGGCAACCGCCGCCTCCGGGGCAATTCTTTATCGCCTGATTATCATCATATGGCAAAGTAGTATCAATATAACAGCCTGACGCGTTAAGACAGCCGCCTCCAAGCCCAGCAAGCCAATTGCTTTTCTTTTGCAGATAATTATCATCTCTCCAGTTCTTGATATATTCCATAGCATCTTTAGCCAAGAAAGACGCGATAATCTGGTCTTTAGAAACATTGGCTGACTTTAAACTGAAAATGGTTAATGAAACCGGCCCGAGAATGGCAAAAGTGATAACAGTCAAAGCAATTATCGTTTCAATCAAGGTAAATCCCCGCCTGCGCAGCTCTTTTTTATTTTTAAATTTTTTATTCATAATTTGAATTTTAGGAATCAGGAATAAGTTGGGATACGGAAGTCTGCAGATTAATCTTGGAAGCGCTTTTTTGCTCTGAACCGGCGGAAGCGGACAAATTAATTCTGACTAACGGCTGAAACGAATCGCCGACGGCCTCGCCGAGCAATGCAAAATTAAGATAATCAATCTTTATTTTAATGTCTGTCAAAGGGATAAATGTGGCGCCGCCATCGCTTGACCTCATCAATTGACCACCCTGCGTGTTATAGACAATATTCTCTAAAGCGGCATTCTGAAAAGCGATATAAGTGGAATCGCTTAAATATGACTGACCGGTCCTGATTTCTCTAGTCATCACATCTAGCGTAAAATTCAGATTATCGGAAACCTCGCGAAACGATTCGGCTTTTTTCTGAGCGCTATTGATATTAAGCAACGACTCCATTGCCATTATCATCACTATGGTAAAAACAGCTGTCGCCACCAGCATTTCAAGAATTGTAAATCCCTGCCTGCCGGCAGACAGGCGCCTTACTTTATTTTTAAATTTATTATTCATATTTTATTCAGCTTCAACGCTTACCTGCCCGCTTTTCCAAATAACAACCCTCACGCCCTTAGTCTCTCCGACCGACCTGAAGGTAATCTCCGCATCAGAAATACTGCTGTCATTATTTATCTGAGCGAATATTTTAGAACGTTCATAGATAACATCCAAAAGATTAACACTCCCCGCTCCGGGACACGCTGGCGGAGAGGCTGTTTTTTGGTTTACGCATATCTGCGCTATCCTGTCAAAAGATTGAATTTTAAAAACTTCTTCATCTTCAGATGACCCGCTATATGTATAATCTTTAGGACTAAGATCATAAAATATAGTGACAGAATCGGGGTAACTTGTGTCAAAATGAACACCGTAAGCGGTAGAAACGGGGGATGGGGACAACTTACTACTCAAGCCGTATGCTTGGGCCTGTCTGATTATTGAAGCTATCTCTTGCGTGGCACCCTCAAGCTTTATCCGTTTATTGAAAGTCGTATAATTAGCCAAAATCACGCTGGTAATAATAATCATTATTCCAATTGAAACTATAAGCTCAATAAGAGTAAACCCTGATTTTTTCTCTGAATGAAAAACCATATCTATTATTTAATTTTACAGCAAAAGAAGATAAATTCCAACAACCTCTCGCTCAGCAGAAATCCTATAAACGCCCCTGTAATAAGAAAGGGGCCAAAAGCGATTCTGCTTTTGAGCCCGAATTTTTTGCTAAAGATAAAAATTAGACCGACAATCGCCCCCAGCCAAAAGGAAAAAATAATTGACGCCAACCCCAGCCAAAAACCAAGAAACCACCCTATGCCTAAAGCAAGCTTGGCATCACCCAGCCCCATCCACTTGCCTCCCGAGAAAAACCAAAATGAAGCGAAAAATAAGAAAAAAACAAACCCCCCAAGAAAATCCCAAAGGAAGCTCCTCTGGGAAATAAAGAGCATTAGAAAAGAAAGCGCGATAAAAGCGTAAACAAGACCGTTGGGAATAATCTGGTGATAAATATCATAAACGGCAATCACTATTAAAAGACTAAAAATTGTCCAGAAATAAACAGCGTGAATCGCCGTCTCGCCTCCCGCTTGGAAACTAAGCTTCCAAGCGATTACATACCAGACAAGAGTGAAAACAGAGCCTGTTATGATTTCAATAATCGGATATTGAATGGAGATTTTGGAACCGCAATTCCGACACTTGCCGCGCTGGGCAAGAAAACTAACGATAGGTATAAGCTCATACCAAGCGAGGGTCTGACCGCAAGAGAAACATTTTGACCTCCCCCTGCCTACTGACTCGCCGGTATTATAACGCGCTATTATCACATTTAAAAAACTGCCGATAATCGCGCCCAAAATAAAAACAAAAAAATAAATCAGATTCTCCATAGGACATATCTTAACACTCTGAATATCAATTACTGGACACTCGGTGTTCAGTAATTTATAATTAACATACCATGAGAAAATTCAAAACAATCCCCGGTGAATATTATCATATTTACAACAGGGGAAATAATAAACAAAATATTTTTGAAAATAAGAGAGACTGGGTAAGATTCCTTTTTCTTATCCTCCATTTCCAATCCCCTGTTATTTTTGAAAATATCAATTATAACATTTCAAACTTTACCGAACACTCGATGTTCAATATTTCAAAAAAAACATTAAAGAAAATCACAGAAAACAGAACCGTTGAATTGGTAAATTTCACTAATATGCCAAATCATTTTCATATGACAGTAAAAGAGGTTGAAGAAAATGGAATATCTTCCTATATGCAGAGGATTCAAAACTCTTACACAAAATATTTCAATATAAAAAATAAAAAATCAGGCCATTTATTCCAAGGACCTTATAATATAGTACACGTGAAAAACAATGAGCAATTACTTCATCTTTCTGCTTATATCCACCGAAACCCACGTGAAATAAAGCAATGGAAAAATAAAGAAGAAAAATATTTTTGGTCCAGTTATCAAGATTATATTAATAAAAATAGATGGGGAGAACTTTTAAAACCTCGGATTATATTGGATCAGTTTTCTGATAAAAGAGAATTTAAAAATTTTGTTGACACAAGTGGGACTAAAATTCTATTAGGGGAAAATTAATAAATAATACTTAATCTAAACATCCAATTACTGAATTACTGAACACCGAGTGTTCAGTAATTCAGTAATTGGATGTTTGTAATTAAAATAAGTGAACAGCCCGCCGAACGGCGGGCTGTTCAAAATTAGAATATTTTTATTCTTGATTTATTACGGCTTAAGATCAAAAACTGGATCGGTTCCAGCAAAATCAGTCTTTGCAGTTGCCGAAGATTGATCGGGGCACTGATTAGTTCCACTAGACGCAACGGCGTCACTGTCGCTATCTAGAACACTGTGTCCCGTATCTTCAAGTGTCGCGCCAATGTGATAACTTGTACATCCAGTGCCAATCGGAGTATAAAGATAAGAACCGCCTCCTACTGGGTCAGTAGGAATTGTTGCAATAAAATTGTTTGGAGCTGTAACCAAATTTGCAATATTAATCGCTGAGGGATACCCACCATTAGAATCAAAATAAAATTCCAAAGCCAATTGTAATTGTTTTATATCTGAAACTCTTTTAGCATCTCGAGATTTTGTACGTGCGCTATTTAATGAAGCCAAAACTACCGATGAAAGGATACCGATGATGGCGATAACCACCAAAAGCTCAATCAAAGTAAAACCTTTTTTTCCATTTTTTAACATATTATTTTTTATTATTTTTTTATTTATTAATTTATCCCGCTGTGGCGGGATGAACCTCTATTCAATGAGGTTAATCGACCAATCAAAATTATTATTTATATATAAAGTATAATATATAAAGCTTATAAATACGCAAAAACAGTGTGGATAACTGGTCGGCTTGCTATATTCCGGAAGAGATGTTATAAATCGGACCGATAATGGCCACCAGAAGGAAACCGACAAAAACAGCTAAAACGACAATCATTACCGGTTCAATCAAACCTATCAGATTCTCAATAGTATTATCAACCTCTTTTTTGTAAAACCTTGCCATTGTCCTTAAAATAAAGTCCAATCTGCCTCCCTCTTCCCCCACCCGAAGCATTTGCGGCACCAGCGCGGGTATCTCTTCATATCGCCTCAAGGACTCTGACAGTGAACCGCCGCCCTTTATAGACTCGACAACATCCAAAAGGATAGCATTATAAATTTTATTGCCCACAACATCGGCCGTTATTTCAACCGCTTTTATCATTGGGACACCGCCGGAAAGAAGTGTCTGCAGATTATCAGTCAAGCGCGCGACATAAATTTTTTTATTTATCATGCCAAGCAAAGGGAGAGTAATCATCATTTTGGCGAGGAAATATTGGCCGTTTTCTGTTTTAATATAACGCCAAGCGATAATAAAACCAATAATGGAAAAAATAAGCATATATAAAATATACGCTTGAAAAAAATTCCCTATGCCCATAATAATTCTTGTATACAAAGAAACTTCTTTACCGACTTCAGTTAAAAGAGCGCCTATTTTAGGGATAACAACCGTAAACATCACCACCATAACTCCGATAAAAGTAGTAACGACAAAAGCCGGGTAAAAGAGGGCTCTTTTGGCTTTTGAAGCCAGCTCGTATGAACGTTCAAGATAATCGGCCAAATAGGAAAAAATTTCATCCAGCTTGCCGGATTCTTCGCCAGACTTGACCATACTGACAAAAAATTTTGAAAAAACTTCCGGATGTTTCGCCAGCGCGGCGGACATCGGCTCTCCGCCCTGAATATCATCCACAATCTCTTCCAATTTGCTTTTCAATAAAGGATTTGAGGTTTCACTCGCCAAAAGCCTGAAGGAATCAATAATCGGGACTTTAGCTTCAAAA
The DNA here is from genome assembly GCA_964363045.1 of uncultured Candidatus Saccharibacteria bacterium. GTDB lineage: Bacteria > Patescibacteriota > Minisyncoccia. Next base: position 7,018 of record CAYIGM010000014.1, on the reverse strand, counting down.
AGAGTTGAGAGCTGTCTTGAGAAGATGACGACATCTTTCATTTTTACTCTGTCAAAAATATTTATATTGCGCTCAAGAAAAGAGCTTGATTCTTCTTCGGGCTTAATGGAGAGAATAATAAGCCCCCTTCTTTGCAAAGAATTGATGGCAATCTCAATAGAAGGAGCATCCATACTCCCGGAACTTTTCTTCCCCTCTTTATCAGTAGCCTCGTAAATATAAAGCATAACAATAAAATTAAATCAGACCCTCAAGCCCGTTCGGGCTCAATGAATAAGCGTAAGCGTTTTCTGTCGTAATTTCCCCTTGCCTCAAAAGCGCGGCCAGCGATCTGTTCAAGCTCATCATCCCGTCTTCAAAACCGGTCTCAATCACGAGGTCAATCTCATGCGTTCTGTTTTCACGGATAAGATTTCTAACGGCATTATTGGCAATCAAAAGCTCATAAGCCGGTATCAATCCGCCCGAAATTCTCGGAATAAGCCTTTGGGAGAATATCCCCAAGATAGCCCCTGAAAGCTGGAGCGAAATTTGACCTTGCTGGTCGGAAGGGAATGAATCTATTATACGGTCAATCGTCTGCGCGGCATTATTGGTGTGCAGAGACGAGAAAATAAGATGACCGGTTTCAGCGGCGGTGACAGCGGTGCTTATGGTCTCGCGGTCTCTCATTTCGCCTATCATACCGACATTAATATCCTGACGAAACATAGAACGAAGCGCCGTCTGGAAATCATGGGCATCGCTCCTGATTTCCCTCTGATTTATAATGGATTTGTCTTGAGTAAAAATATATTCTATCGGGTCTTCAACTGTAATGATATTCTCCGCCCGTTCATGATTTATATAATCAATCATCGCGGCCAACGTAGTTGATTTGCCATGTCCCACCGGTCCGACAACAAGAAAAAATCCCTGCTCCCTTCTCGTAAAATCAGTCAGGGCCTCCGGCAAGCTCAACTCCGCCATACTTTTTACATTGGCCGGAATAAGCCTTAAAGCGGAGCCTAAAAATCCTTTTTGATAAAAAGCGTTCCCCCTGAACCGGACCTTATCTTCAAAAGAGAAAGAGAAATCAACATCCTTGTCTCTGGCTAAAATACCCTGGTCTTCCTCCGAAAGCATGCTTAAAACTAAACCCTTCACATCATCCGGGGCGAGAATCGGTTTCTTAATAAGCGGGACTAAAGTTCCGGCGATGCGAAGAGTCGGGTGCCGTCCGACAGCAAGATGCAGGTCGGAAGCATTCTCTTTAGCCACAATTAAAATCAACTCTCCTAATTCTTTTTTATAATCAACCATATTTTTATTTTTTATTTTCTAATTTTTTCTTTGATAATAATTCTTCCACTTTCTTCGCTATGTCGCTCGGCGTAAAATACGCTTTAACGATATAATCATCAGCTTTCAAATCAAGGCCTTTTTGAACATCTTCTTTCTGTCCGAGATTAGTAAGAATAATTATCAAAGAATTCGGAATAAGTTTTTCTTCCCTTATCTTTTTTAGAAGCTCAAAACCGTCCATCTTCGGCATTACAACATCCAAAAGCATTACATCCGGAACCAATCCCTGCTTTATCTTTTCCAAAGCCTCTACTCCGCTTGAGGCATTTTCAACTTTATACCCTTTTTCCCTAAACTTCACTGAATATACATCAAGAATAAATTCATCATCGTCTACTATGAAAACTAAGGATTGCTTTTCAGCCATATTAAAATTATACCTTATATATCTCCTCAAATCCAATAGTCCCTTCAAAAACTTTCAGAATAGCGTCTTCCCGCATTGTGAGCATGCCGTTTTCGCGGGCTTTTTTGATGATTTCATTTTCAACGGGATTTTTTACAATGATTTCTTCTATCTCTTTAGTCTTCTCAAGCATCTCAAAAACGGCGGCCCGCCCTCTTGTTCCCCTTGGGCAAGAGGACGATGGCATAGCTTGATAAACTTTATCAGGTATCTTTATCTTCTCTCTTATGTCCGGCGGTATTCCCTCCATCTCTTTTTCAAACTTTTTTCTCAAAGTATCGGTCATCTCTATCTCTTTCTTAGACTCTGGGCAAAGAGTCTGGACAAGTCTTTGTCCTATGGCCAAAACCAGAGTCGGGGCAAGAAGATACGGGTCAACGCCCATATCAATAAGACGAGGGATAATACCCACCGCGCTGTTTGTATGCAAAGTGGAGAGCACCAAATGTCCGGTTAAAGCGGCCTGAATAGCAAGCTGGGCCGTCTCTTTATCCCGAATCTCACCCACCATTATAATGTCCGGGTCTTGTCTTAAAATGGAACGCAAACCATTGGCGAAAGTATAATCAATTTCAGGCCTGACTTGAGATTGGCTGATGCCTTCCACATTATACTCAACAGGGTCTTCAAGGGAGATTATATTATTCTTCTCACGGTCAAGAGATTGGAGCATGGCGTATAAAGTAGTGGTCTTGCCGGAACCGGTGGGACCGGTCAAAAGTATCATCCCATACGGGCTAGCAATCGCTTTTTTCACAATTTCAAGATTTCGGCCGGATAAGCCGACTTCTTCAAGAGACTTAACCCCCTTCTCGCGGTCAAGAATACGGATAACCACTTTCTCCCCGAAAAAAGTGGGGAAAGTGGAAACACGGAAATCAACATGCCTGCCGTCTATATTCACTGAAAAACGGCCATCTTGAGGCTTCCTCTTCTCATCTATCTTTAAATTGGAAAGAATTTTTATCCTGGCAACAATAGAATCATGAACATGGGACGGGAGCAAAAGACTCGTATATAGAACGCCATCTTCGCGAAAACGAACTTTCAGTTTGTCAGGTCCGGGCTCAATATGGACATCGGACGCATTCCCTTCTGTGGCGTGCCTCAATATAACCGCCACCATTTTCGTAATAGGCGCGTCTTCAGAAACTTTACCCAAAGAATCCTTATTGCCGATATCATTGAGATTAAGATTCTGGGTATCTGTTTCAATCTCTCCCAGCATTTTAGTAACCTCCCCTTTAAGACCTTTATAAGCCTCCAACACCATATCAAAATCAGACATGGAAACAAGAAAAATTTTAAAAGAAATATCTAATTTAGAAACAATAAACTGCAAAGCCTCACGCGCATTGATATCTTGAGGGTCAATCATGCCAACCTCTAAAATACCGTCAGCTACATCAATCGGAACCATCATATATTGCCTGGCTGTCTCTTCGGGAATAAGTTTAAGCACTTCAAAAGAGATGATGGATTTATCTATCACTTTTGTGGGAACTCCCATATCTTGCCCTTTGGCGTGAACTATATCATTCTCATCTACGCCTTTCACGATAAGCGCTTCTTCAAGATTAAGGCCGCTTTTTTCCATTTCAGAATAAACACCCGCAAGATCGCTTTGTTTTATAAAATTATTTTTGATTAAGACATCAACAAAACTCATAAAATCGCTATTTACCCAATGGGGCAAAAGGATTTAGACGCCCCCTTTCCTCAAGAGGAAGTTCTTGAGAAAAATCAGCCAGCCCCTTAAAAACATTCTGATTAAAAAATTCCGTATCCAGCTTAACAGATTTAAGAACTTTAAGTGTCTTTAAAAAGTCTTTGCCTGATTCAGAGATATTAAGATTGTCGCCGGCTGAAGCGCCAACATCAACGCCCACGACCAATGGCTGACTCTCCAAAGGTTTATTGCCGAGATAATAAAAATAAATCAAAATTCCCAAAAGGGCCATAATCGCTATAAACACCAGTGACAATATTTTTTTCTGATTTTTTATAATCATAATTTTATCAATTTATTTTTTAGAATATGTTTTTATTTTCATTTTATAATCATACCAATCATTTTCTCCGGAGATAAATGAAATGCTTTCTATCTCCATAAGCCTCAAGTTATTCTCAATATCACTGATAAAAGATAAAAATGGCTTATAAGGACCACTGAAAGAAATATTCAAATAAACGGCGTCAAATCCGCTGTTTACGACAGCCGAATTCCGGCTATTTGCATTAGATGTATTTTTATCAGCGCTTGAAACTTCAACTTGAATATCTTTAACCGAAAAACCGTGTTTTTTTATCAAACTTTCTATTTCCACCGCAAGTTTCATCTTCTCAACACCGGAAGGAATCATCTTATCAAGCCTGGCCAAGTCCTCTGCCGGAATTTCGTTATATTTGGCAATCAAATCATCTCTTAATTTCATAAGTTCCCTTGAACTGGCGAGCGCGGTGTTAAAATCTTTTTTCTCCACCGTAAGCGTTTTTATCTCCTCCCAGTTTTTCTTTACCGGACTCAGGAAAATAACGATAGCGGTTCCCAAGAAAAGTATTGATAAGATTATTTTTATCATATTATTATTGATTATTTAATGATAGATAAGAAAAAAACGAAGGAACAAATTCTATCTCAGCGGAAAAATCAATGACCCCGCCCGTCGTCAAGGAAAGTTTGGAAATATTCACCGATTTGACATTGGCGTCCTGTTTAAAAGCCTCTGCCTGGCTGGCGAGTGAAGAATAACTTTTGGCTTTGCCACTCAAATTAATCTTATATTCGGCCCCATTATAATCAAAAGAAGTAAGCATCACATTTTTAAGCGTATTTTTTTCCAGAAAAACAAAAAGTCCGGTCAAGTAGCTGTGCTCGCTAAATAATTTTTTGCCGAGATTTATTTTTGAAGATATCCTGTCAATCTCAGAAACAAAAGAGACATCAAAAGCGGATTTGTCTCTATTCAAAGAAGTCTCCAGATTATCAACTTGTTTCTTGCTAAAATTCTTATACAGCAGAGTTCCCACGAAAGCCAATAAAGAGAAAGCAAACATTATTCCGGAAAAAAATATAATCACGCCGGGTCCTTGGCCTCTGTAAATTATTTTATTTTCTTTTTGGGGAATAAAAGATATCTTTTCCATACTTATTATATTTTACATCATTCTTCAAATCCGCGCAAAGCCAAACCTAGAGCCGTCCCGAAACTCGGACCTGTTTTCTTCAGCGCCGGCTCAAGAAATGCCGGAAAATCAGTCTTTGAGAAAGGGTCGGCATTACTTGTTTCAATCCCGAAATTATTGACAACATCATCTATTAAGCCGTTTAAAAGCGCGCCGCCGCCGGATAAAATGATACGGCTTACCACTCGTTTATATTTTTTCTGATAATCAAGTATCGCCCGGTTGGATTCAGAAAAAATATATTGCAATATCGGCTTCATAACATTCACAATCTCTCTATGCTCTGGCTTTGACGAAAGCCCAATTTCAATCTTCATCTCTTCGGCTCTGTCAAAATCAATATTAAGCGAATGAGCAAGAGCTAAAGTTAAATCCTGCGACCCTTTATTTATCGTATGAACCATGCGGACTATGCCATGGTCCACTATGGCTATTTTCGTCGCAGAAGCTCCAAAATCCACTATAAGAATCGGGGATATTTCACGGCCCAAAGAAGAATGAACGACACTGAAAATCTCAATTTCAAAACTTTCAAGCTCTATACCCAGCTTGGCGATTATTCTTTTATATTGCTCAACGGTATCTTTATGTATCGCCACCAAAAGAACATTGACCATTTCATTTTTTTTTACTTGACCGCCGGATATTTCTTCTAAATCATCTTCCGCTCCGCTCGCCGGCAAAAGCTTCCAGTCAAAAACCGTTTCTGAAATAGGCACCGGTATATATCTCCTAGCTTCAAGTTTTATAACCTCTTCTATCTTCTTGCCGACGACCATCGGCAAACTTATGGTTGTCACAAAACTGGCCTTCAGCGGAATGGCGACAGAGGCCTTTTTCGTTTTAACATTTGATTCTTTCAAAAGGTCGGCGATCGCTTCAATCATTTTATCTTCAGGCAAGACTACGGCCTGACCGGCCTTCTTGCCCGCATAAGGACCGACCGAGAGCTCGCCGTAAGTCTGCAAGACCGCTCTCTCTTTTTCTTTTTTAAGTTGGACTACTTTAAACGAGGCGGAACCGAAATCAAGCCCTAAAACAGCTTGGTCTTCATTCCAAATTTGTTTAAAAATTGACGTTAAACTATTACTTAAAGAAAATGTCATCAGATTTTATAAATTTAATTTATATTATATCATATAAAGACATCTATGAAACATCTTATCCCCACTTATCTGCGAAAACTCAACAAAGGATTGCTGATAAATAATGCAATAGAAGCATTTTTAGATTTTCTCTTTCCCCAAAAATGCCTCGGTTGCGGCAAAAGCGGGCCTATTATATGCAAAGCGTGCCTTGATTTAATCCCTTTTCCTGAAGATTCTATTCATAATAAACTAGCGCCCAATACAATGCCGATCATAGCGGCGGCCTGCTATAAAAACGAAACTATGAGGAAAGCTATCTGGCTCTTAAAATACAAAAAAATAAAGACGGCAGCCAAGCCCATCGCTTGGCTGATTTGCGAAAGATGCATTGAAGACCTTTCTGAAATAGACACTTTCTACTCTTTAAAAGATTTCCTGATTATCCCCGTCCCTGTTTCAAAAAAAAGATTAAGGGAGCGCGGATTCAATCAAGCGGAAATTATCGCTTCAAATGTTATGCTGGGACTGCAAAATAAAATGCCTCTGAAAAAATTTTCACTTGACGGAAATTTGCTTAAAAAAATAAAAGAAACTTCCTCGCAAGTCTTGGCAAAAGACAGGGTGAAACGGCTTAAAAATTTAAAAGGTTCGTTGACGATTGAAAATCCCGAAAAAATAAAAGGGAAAAATATAATTTTAATAGACGATGTTTCAACAACCGGCGCCACTATTTACGAAGCGTCTTCCCTCCTCAAAAAATCCGGCGCCAGAATAATAATCCCGATGGTGGCGGCAAGATAATAAATCTGGAAAAATACCGGCAAATGTGCTAATCTCTCTTAAATAAGGAGGTAAGACAAAAAGCAAAAAAGACAAATACTTTTTAAAAAACCAACCTTAAGCTGAATAAATTGGAGAGGTGGCTGAGCGGTCTAAAGCACCACACTGCTAACGTGGCAGGGGCGTTAAAACCCCTCGAGGGTTCGAATCCCTC
>CAYIGM010000013.1:14850-17556 GCA_964363045.1 uncultured Candidatus Saccharibacteria bacterium | reverse complement strand
CCAATACCGAGTCTGATTTGGCGGGTTATAAAATTTATTACGGCACATCGCCAAGGACCGGCACAGACCCGAAAACCTGCACTCTTTGCGGTTATTCCACCAGTGTGAATGTCGGTAATATTTTAACCTATGCTTTCAGCAGTTTAACTGACGGACTTACTTATTATTTCTCTGTTTCATCTTATGATACTTCAAATAATGAAAGTTCGTTTTCCGCTGAAGTGAGTAAGGCCATTTCCGTCGCCGACACCACCGCTCCCACTAGGTCAGCCGGTTCGCCGACAGGCGCGTTATCTTCAGGCACAACATCAACCGCTCTTTCAATAACCACAAACGAAAATTCAACCTGTAAATACGGAACTGTGGCCAATACGGTTTACACTTCAATAGCCAATACTTTCACCACTACCGGAGGGACAGCTCATTCGCAAACAATCACAGGATTAACCAATGGTGGCAGTTATAATTATTACATCAGATGTCAAGATACGACCGGCAATGCCAATACCACTGATTATCCGATAAGTTTTTCGGTGGCGCAGACGGCGACAGCAGCTTGGGTCCAGGATAATTCTAATGGGTCAACAAGCGCTACAACAATTAGCGCTACGCTTGCAAGTAATGTAACAAATGGCAACTTAATCGTTGTTTCTGTTATGTATTCTGCCACTAGCATTCCGACAGTGAGCGATAATCAAGGCAATACTTATATATTAGATAGAAGCCAATATCTTGCGTCTGCAGGAAGAAATATTGGGGTTTATTCCGCCGTGGCAAACTCTACAGGTTCATTGATAGTCACATTTTCTGTGACGGGTTCAGCTCAAAGACTTGGAATAATCGCCACGGAATTTAGCGGGATGAATACAACTTCCAGCAGGGTAGACCAAACTATCAGCGCCACTGGCACAGGAACAGTCGCATCAAGCGGAAATGTTACTACAATTACTGGCAATGATTTATTTTATGGTTTGGTTTTTGATGAGGTTGCTACTATTGGAGCTGTTTTAGGTGTTGGTTATTCAAATTTGGAACAAACTACTACTGGCCGTATCGCTTCTGAAAGCAAAGTTGTTTCAGGAACTGTGACTGACGATGCTGATTTTACTGTAGCTAGCGGAAATTGGGCTACAATCGTAGTAGCTTATAAAACTTCATCTTCATCTGCCGACACCACCGCCCCCACTGTCCCAACCAGCCTTACTGCAACCGTTATCTCGTCTTCTCAGATAAATCTTTCTTGGACCGCTTCCACTGACACAGTTGGTGTCACCGGCTACAAGATTTACAGAAACGGGACGCAAATAACAACTACAACTAATACTACTTATTCTGATAACGGCCTGACCGCTTCCACTCTTTACTCTTACACCGTTTCTTCTTATGACGCGGCTAGCAACAATTCAGCTCAAACAGCATCGGTTAGCGCCACCACGCCGGCGGCGCAGGCGACTGCTATCTCATTGCGTAATAAATATTCAACTTATGCGGGTAATACTCAAACAGGAGTGGTTGTTGTCAAAGACGATATAATTATTGTCGGATATTCTTATGGCGGTGCCACACTTTATTCTATTACTTGCACGGATAACGCTAGCGGTGGTTCCAATACTTACACTCAAATAGCCACAGCTATAAGTATTGCGGGTGGGCAACAAGTAAATATGCACACCCTCTGGGCAAAAGCTAAAAATTCAGAAACATTGACTACGACTTGCACGGCGGAAACTGATAATGGTATACATATTCATATTGTTAGCGGACTGAATACGACTAATCCTGTTGATCAATTTATTACAAAATCAGAAACAACCGCCGCAACCACTCATATATCCAATAATCTAACAACAACAAATGCTAATGATTACTTATTCTCATTTTGGGCACAAGAATCCTCAGTAAGCACTCATACTTCTCAAGATACTTTTGTCAAAGAAACAGAACAATCAAATCATGTATCCGTCACTTTTGACAGGATTGTGTCATCAGCTGGAACTTACAATAATTCTATCACTTCTTTAGCTAGTGTCGCTTATGGTAATATTTTAGCAGCTTTTAAATCAGCTTCAGTTTCCGCCGACACCACCGCTCCCACTGTCCCGACCGGTCTTACCGCCACCGCCGTCTCTTCAAGCCAAATCAACTTGGCTTGGACGGCTTCCACTGACGCAGTTGGTGTCACCGGCTACAAGATTTACAGAAACGGAACGCAAATTGCCACATCCGCCACCAATTCATATTCTAACACTGGATTAACAGCTTCCACGGCATACTCTTACACCGTTTCTTCTTATGACGCGGCTAGCAACAATTCCAGCCAAACAGCATCGGTGTCGGCAACGACTCAAGCGGTCGCAGACACTTCTGCTCCAACTGTCCCAACCAGCCTTACTGCAACCGTTATCTCGTCTTCTCAGATAAATCTTTCTTGGACCGCTTCCACTGACACAGTTGGTGTCACCGGCTACAAGATTTACAGAAACGGGACGCAAATAACAACTACAACTAATACTACTTATTCTGATAACGGCCTGACCGCTTCCACTCTTTACTCTTACACCGTTTCTTCTTATGACGCGGCTAGCAACAATTCCAGCCAAACAGCATCGGTGTCGGCAACGACTCAAGCGGTCGCAGACACTTCTGCTCCAACTGTCCCAACCAGCCTTACTGCAACCGTTATCTCGTCTTCTCAGATAAATCTTT
>CAYIGM010000013.1:0-14750 GCA_964363045.1 uncultured Candidatus Saccharibacteria bacterium | reverse complement strand
ACACCGTTTCTTCTTATGACGCGGCTAGCAACAATTCCAGCCAAACAGCATCGGTTAGCGCCACCACGCCGGCGCTTACTTCTTCCGCCGATACCACTGCTCCTTCCTCTACTGCTTCGCTTATCGGAGGGACTTATGATGGAACGCAGACAGTGGCTCTGTCAGTCAATGAGACAGCCATCATTTATTACACCACCGACGGCTCAACTCCGACGACTGCTTCGTCTGTTTATTCAACAACTCTTTCCGTTCCGCAGACAATAACTCTGAAATATTTCTCCAGTGATACGGCCGGTAATATAGAGACGGTAAAGACCCAGATTTACACGATAAATATTCCAGCTTCAAGCGATTCATCAGGCGGTGATGGAGGTGGAAGCACAACATCATCAACCGGCGGTTCATCAGGTGGCGGTGGCGGCGGTTCAATATCATCTAGTAGCGGTTCATCAGGCGGTGGCGGAAGCACAACCTCTAACACCTCTTCCTCTTCTTCAACAACCGCAGTCCAATCAACCGCTTCAAGTTCAGTGTCTGCTGAAGCAGGCTCGGTGGTATCAAGCGCCACTTCAGGCGGGTCTAACACAAGCGGACTTTCAGCTTTAACCGGTCCTTTCTCCATTGGTATGACATCTGAACAGGTCAAAGTCCTTCAAACATATCTATCTCAAGACTCGTCAATTTATCCGGAAGCGATTACTTCGGGTTATTATGGCTCTTTAACCCAGAAAGCGGTGGAAAACTTTCAAAAGAAATACGGCATAGTAGATTCCGGCACCCCTTCCACTACCGGCTTCGGTCTGGCCGGACCTGGTACTCGAGCCAAATTAAGCGAACTTTATGGCGGCTCCTCTATTGTTTCTAGCTCTGGCGGAGAGACAAGCTCTTCTTTCCAAGGCGGGATTTCATCAGCGGACCAAGAAGCTTTAAAGATTCAGCTTCAACAGCAGATTGACGAACTTAAGAAACTGCTGGAACAACTCCTCGCCGAGCTAGTCGCGGCTCTTCAGGCTCAACTTCAGGGGATGGGGAGTTAGAATTGTCAAAGAATGTTAAGATTAAGTTAAATTTAAGGCAACAATCATCAATCAATGCATAAAACAAAAATCATAATCTACTCGGCTGTAATCTTTCTTGGATTTTTCGGCATGGTTAGTTTTGCCGATGCGACAGTTAGTCTTCCGTGGTCCACGACATTTAATTGCGCTGATTGGACGCAGTCCAGTGGCCTTTATAATGTGAATTGCGATGGGCTCTCTGGATGGGGTGGCTGGACCTGCGATAACGGCGACGGCACGGTTAAGGAGGAGCAGATAACCGCTGCGGCCAATAATCCAAATGGCGGTGGTGGTAAAGGGCAAAGGCATTGGGAAGGGGATGGGAGCACAGTCAACAGTGGCGGGATAATGGCTTCTTTTAATACCACCTATCCAGAAATATGGGTTAAATGGTATATGAGATATCCATTGGGATTTGCATGGAGTCCTACAAAAGTAGAGGTAAAATGGATATACTTTACAGGCACTCCTAATGCATATGTAGGTTGGTCAGGTTTTAGCTCTATTAATTTTTCTACGGCAAGCACTGGTAATTATTCTTCAAATGGTATAGGGTGGAATCAAATTATGTCGGCAGGTCCAACAGACGCATATGGAAATAAAGAGGGCGACGGTCTATGGCACAGCTATGAAGCCCATCTGAAGGCTGGAACATCGACAACATCTGCAGACGGAGTCATTGATTTTTGGATCGACGGTAACTTAATACTGCATAAAACCACAGCAGTCATGGGAACATCGGTAGGATGGGACCATGTCGGTATAGGGAGCAATCAGGGCGACCCTCTTAACGGCGGTTGCATGGCTGTTGATTATGATGATTTTGTAGTAAGCGCAACTGATATATCAGATTCCATTGTTCCTTCAATTCCGACAAATCTTTTTGCCACCGTTATCTCGTCTTCTCAGATAAATCTTTCTTGGACCGCTTCCACTGACGCAGTCGGTGTCACCGGCTACAAGATATATAGAAATGGAACGCAAATAGCCACCTCCGCGACTAATTCATATTCTAATACTGGATTAACAGCTTCCACTCTTTATTCTTACACCGTCTCCGCTTATGACGCGGCTGGCAACAATTCAGCTCAAACATCGTCAGTGTCGGCCATAACGCAGGCGGCTATTGACACCACCCCTCCTTCCGCGCCGAGCGGGGTTGTGGTAAATTAAAAATTATTTATCTATAATTTTTGATATTGTTGACAAATAAGCGCAATTTGATAGTATTCTTTTAGGCTTTATTGACTACCGACAGGTAGAGTTTTGTTTTTATATGGCAATTTTGAAAATGTTTACAAAAGAAGACGAGGAGAAAAAGTCTAAGAAAAAGGCGGTTGTTAAAGCTGTTAAGCAAATTAAACCAGTTGAAAAAAAAGAGACGGCGATAAAAAGCGAAGCGAAAAACAAAAAAGACGACGAGAAATCTTCCATTGGCGCTTTTATTAAATTAGTGACGGAGAAGACGACCGATTTAGCCGAAAAGGGGGCGTATTCTTTTAAAGTGGCTTCCAATTTGAATAAAATAATGGTCAAAAATGAGATAAAGAGATTATACGGGATGACACCGTTAAAAATAAACATAATTAATTCTCCTGACAAAAAGATTTCTTATCGCGGCAGACAAAGCAAGAAATCCGGTTTTAAGAAAGCCGTTATTTATTTAAAAGATGGAGATAAATTGCCGGAATAATTATGAAAAAGTATAGACCCACAACACCATCAAGAAGAAATATGTCCACTATTTTATATAGCGGTATTTTAACTGCGGCTAAGCCGAAAAAGAATTTAACGGCTGGTTTTAAACGAAGTGTCGGCAGAAATTCCAGCGGAAGAATCACTTCCGGACATAAGGGGGGCGGTGTGAAGCGGCTTTACAGACAGGTTGATTTTAAGTACGATAAATTTGACATTCCGGCTAAAATTGAGACTATTGAATATGACCCTAACCGGTCCGGATTTATAGGTCTTGTGATTTATGGTGATGGAGAGAGGCGATATATGCTTTTGCCGAATGGATTGAAATCGGGCGATAAAGTGGTATCATCGGAGAAAGCGGGGATTTCCGTCGGGAATCGTCTGCCTTTGAATAAAATACCGGTTGGAACATTTATTTATAATATTGAGATAAATCCGAAAGGCGGCGCGCGAATAGCCAGAAGCGCCGGCAATTATGCTGAAGTGATAGCCAGTGAAGGCGGTTTTACTCATTTAAAAATGCCTTCAAATGAAGTGAGGAAAGTTTTGGACACTTGTTGGGCGTCTATTGGTTCGGTTTCTAATGATGAATACAGACTTGTGAAGAAAGGAAAAGCCGGACGAAACAGATGGCTGGGCAGACGTCCTAAAGTAAGAGGAAGCGCGATGAATCCGGTGGACCATCCATATGGCGGAGGCGAGGGTCGACAGCCGCAAGGCACTAAGAGGCCTAAGAATCGCTGGGGTAAAGGCACCCGCGGAGTGAAGACAAGAAAGGCGAAGAAATATTCAAATATTTTCATCGTGAGCAGAAGAAAGAATAAGAAAAAATAATTTTAATTATGGCAAGATCGATTAAAAAAGGACCATTTATTGAGCCGAGACTTTTAAAAAAGATTTTAGGCAGAAAGCCGGACGACACCGGGGTTGTTAAAACTTGGTCAAGGCGGTCGCAGATATCTCCGGAAATGATAGGATTCGCTTTTGCCGTTCATAATGGCAGAGATTTCATAGAAGTGAGAGTGACGGAAGAGATGGTGGGGCACAGGCTTGGTGAATTTAGTTTAACCAGAAAATTCATAAGGCACGGAGGAAAGATGCAGAAAGAGCTTGAACAGAAGAAAAAAGAAGCGGAAATTTCAGCCGCCAAGTCAGCTAAAGCTTCTACTGATGATGCTAAAAAATAATATGAAATAATGATAGAAAAATTTAAAAGCTTATTTTCTTAAAGGACGGTCATAAGGGAAATCCTCCAGAAAATAATTTTCAAATTTTTCTTATAATTTTAAATATGAAAGATGTAAAAGCACAATTGAATCGTTTAAGAATAGCGCCTAGAAAAGTCAGGCTTGTTTCTGAATTGATAAAAGGCCTGCCTGTCGCGAAAGCGGTTTCCCAGCTTACTTTTTCCAAAAAGCGTTCCGCGTCTCCTTTGATGAAGCTTGTTAAGTCGGCTGTTTCCAACGCTTCAAATAATTTTAAGATTGAGAAAGATAATTTATATATCAAAGATATAAGAGTGGATGAAGGGCAAGCGATGAAGAGATATATGCCACGGGCGCGAGGTCGGGCCGCTGTTATAAAAAAGAGGACAAGTCGCATAACTCTTGTCCTTAGAGAGCAAGAAAAACCAAAAATTAAAAAATAATTTATTATTATGAGTCATTCAGTGCATCCATATTCATTTAGATTGGGAATTATCCGCGACTGGAAATCGCGCTGGTTTAATATGAAAAAATATACGAAATTTTTGAGAGAAGATATTCTTATAAGAGAATGGCTTGAAAAAAAGATGCGCGGGATGTATGTTGAAAGCATTGACATAGAGAGGGCGCCCAATCTCCTTAATATAATCATAAAGACTTCAAGGCCGGGAATCGTCATCGGCCGTAAGGGAGAAGGGATAGAAAAATTAAAAAAAGAGATTTCCAAGATGCTTTCTAAACTTAAATCCGAAGAGGCGGGAGAGCTTAAGGTGACAATTGAAGAAGTTGTTTCACCGGAGTCAAAAGCGGCTATCGTGGCTCAGATGATGATAGAGGGGCTTGAGAAGAGAATGTCTTTCCGAAGGCTTTTAAAGCAGACGATAGAAAAAATCGCTTCCAATAAAGATGTGGAAGGTGTTAAAATAATGCTTTCCGGCAGATTGGACGGCGCGGAGATGTCCAGAAGAGAGTGGCTTAAGAAGGGAAGGATTCCTCTTCAGACACTTAGGGCTGATATTGATTTTGCGAAAGATAAAGCGCATATGTCGTACGGAGATATTGGCATAAAAGTTTGGATTTACAGAGGCGAGCGTTTTGAATAAAAAATAAAAATATGCTTTTCCCAAAAAAGGTAAAATTTAGAAAATGGCAGACAAAAAGAAGCAATGCTAAGAAAATTAGAATTGCGGCAAGGGGCGCGACTGTCGCTTTCGGCTCTTTCGGCCTTCAGGCTGAAAAATCAGGAAGAATAACTTCAAATCAGATTGAAGCCGCGAGGAAAGCTATGAGTAAAGCCATCGGCAAGACCGGCAGAATATGGATTAGGATTTTTCCGGACAGGCCTTATACCGCCAAGCCGGCTGAAGTGGGTATGGGCAAGGGTAAAGGCGATCCCGTTGGTTATGTTGCGGAAGTTAGACCCGGGACTATTATATTTGAAATGGATGGGATAGCCGATAGCTTGGCCAAAGAGGCTTTAAGAAAGGCGAGCTCTAAAATTTCAGTTAAGACAAAAGCGGTTAGCAGATAATTTTAAATAAAAGATGTTAAATAAAGATAAAAAAGGCAAAATCTTAAGAGGCATAGTTGTTTCAGATAAGCAGGATAAAACTGTCGTGGTTGAAGTTATAAATTTTATTAAACATCCGAAATACGGCAAGTTTATAAAGAGAAATAAGAAATACAAAGCCCATGATGAGAAAAATCAGTATAAGACGGGCGATAAGGTCGTTATTAAAGAATCAAGACCCATTTCAAGAGATAAAACTTTTGTTGTGACGGAAGAATAACAGAAAATAACTTTCAAATTTTTCTTATAAAAAATAATTAATTATGATTCAGATACAGACAAGATTAAATGTTGCGGATAATACTGGCGCTAAAATCGTTCAGGTTATTAAAGTTTTAGGGGGGAGTAAAAGACGTTATGCTCGTATAGGGGATGAGGTTGTTGTTTCTGTAAAATCAGCGGAACCGAGGAAAATTGTTAAAAAGAAAGATGTTCTTATCGCTGTTGTAGTTAGAGAGAAACAAGCTTTCAGGAGGAAAGACGGTTCTTATATCAGATTTGATGATAACGCCGTTGTTATTGTTGAAAAAGGAAAAAAGGAGCCGAAAGGAGGAAGAATATTCGGTCCGATACCAAGGGAGATTTCTGAAAGAGGCTATGCGAAGATAATCTCTTTGGCGCCGGAGGTGGTATAAAAGTGAAAAATGAAAAATTAAAATATAAATAATAACAGAAAAATTTAAAAGCCTTTTATAAAAATTATGAATTTTAAAAAGAATGACAATGTATCAATAATAACAGGTAAGGATAAGGGAAAATCCGGAAAGATTATTCGTGTTCTTCTAACGAAAAATCAGATTCTGGTAGAAGGGGTTAATTTGAAAAAGAAACATATGAAGCCCAAAAAATCGGGTGAGAAGGGGCAAATTATCCAGATTCCGGCCCCCATTTCGGCTTCAAATGTTATAATTTTATGCCCGGCTTGTTCTGCAAAAACAAGGGTGGGAAAGAACGCGGAATTAAAAGAGAAAAAAGCTCGTGTCTGCAAGAAGTGCGGCGCCGGACTTTAAGATTGCAAAATTTTTAAAAATAAGTATTATGGCTATGTGTGGCCTTTAGGCCATTTATTTTATGCAGACAATAAAGGAAAAATATCAGCATACGGCTATTCCGGCGATGGAAAAAAGATTCGGCTATAAGAATAAAATGGCTATACCGAAGATTGTTAAAGTTGTCGTTAATGTCGGCACCGGTTCTGTAAATGATAAGAAAAAGATAGAAGATATTGAAAAGGGCTTGATTCAGATAACGGGCCAAAAGCCGTCTCCGAGGAGCGCAAAAAAGTCCATTGCTACTTTTAAATTGAGAGAAGGGACAACTATAGGTTATGCCGTCACTTTGCGCGGCAAGAAGATGAATGATTTTCTGGAGAAGCTTATAAATGTGACAATCCCGAGAATGCGCGATTTCAAAGGTCTGAATATCAATTCAGTTGATGAGATGGGCAATTTTTCAATGGGGATTCGCGAGTACCTTATTTTTCCTGAAGTAAGCCATGAAGACCTTTCCAGGAATTTCGGCCTTAGCTTGACGGTTGTCACCAGCGCTAAGACAAAAGAAGAGGCGATGGAACTTTTGAAATTATTGGGCTTTCCTTTTTCTAAAAAATAATATGGCAAAAAAATCAGTTATAGCGAGGTCGGAAAAGCCGCCAAAATTCAAATCACGGGTAGTGAGGAGATGTTTCCGTTGCGGAAGGAAAAGAGCTTTTATGAGAGATTTCGGTTTGTGCCGAATTTGTTTTAGGGAACTTGCCAATGAAGGCAAAATTCCGGGTATAAGAAAATCATCATGGTAATAGATTCATTGTCAGATATGTTCACAAGAATAAAGAATGCCCAAGCTGTCGGCTTGGAAGCGGTTAGTATTCCTTATTCTAAATTTAAAATGGAAGTTGCCAAGGTTTTACTGAAGAAAGATTTTATAAAAGAGATAAATAAACGCGGAAAGAAGAATAAAAAATTTATTGAGATTACGCTGTCTTACGGCAAACAGGGCGAGCCGAAGATAATAGAGATTAAAAGAATCTCAAAACCTTCCAGGCGCGTGTATTTGCCGGCGAGTGAAATTAAACCGGTCCGTCAAGGACACGGAGCGATGATAATTTCAACCCCGAAAGGAGTTTTAACAGATAATGAAGCGAAAAGAGCGAATGTGGGCGGAGAAGCGCTTTGCAAAATTTGGTAATAATTTAAATATATGAGCCGTTTAGCTAAAAGACCGATAATAATCCCTTCTAATATAGAAGTAAAAAAAGAAGGAAATACCCTTAGCGTTAAAGGACCGCTGGGGGAGATTAAACGCGATTTTAAGGACGATATTTCAATCGTTATTTCGGGTCAAGAGATTACTCTCACTCCTAAGAAGGTTGACCCGTTTCTTAGCGCTCTTTGGGGGACTTACGCGGCTCATATTAAAAATATGATGAATGGAGTGGTAAAGGGCTATGAAAAAAAGCTCGTTATAGAAGGGGTTGGTTTTAAATCGGCTCTTCAAGGGAAAGATTTAATTTTTAATCTTGGTTTTTCTCATTCTATCAAAATAGAAATACCATCTGATGTGAAAGCCGTCATAGAGAAGAATGTTATAACTATATCCGGTATTGATAAAGAGAAAGTCGGGGCATTTACCGCCAAGATAAAGAATTTAAAAAAACCGGAACCGTATAAGGGAAAAGGAATCAGATATGAAGGCGAGTATATAAGGCGCAAGACCGGCAAGAAAGCGAGCGCCGGAGCATAATTTATATTGATAAAATGAATAAAACAAAAATAAAAGTTGTAAAAAGATTAAATCGCCATAAAAGGGTCAGGGCTAAAATAAAAGGGACGGCCGAAAAGCCCCGCTTGTGTGTTTTCCGTTCCGCTAATCATATTTTTCTTCAGCTTATTGACGATGTAAACGGAAAGACTATTGTTTCCGCCAGTGATTTAAAAGACGGCAAGAAGTCAAAATTGACCAAAACCGACAAAGCCAAAGAAGCCGGTAAAAAATTAGCGGAAGAGGCCTTGAAAAAAGATATAAAAACCGCGGTATTTGACCGTGGCGGATATCTTTATCATGGCAGAGTTAAAGCGGCGGCCATTGGCGCCCGCGAAGGTGGTTTGAAATTTTAATAAATTAAAAATATGATTAAAGGAAATCAAAAAGAAAAAAGATTCACGGCGCGCGCCAAATCTGAATATGACCAAAAAATGGTTGATATTGCGAGGACAGCCAGAGTTGTGGCCGGCGGGCGAAGATTCAGCTTTAGAGTGGCTGTTATTATCGGTAACAGGAAAGGGAAGGTCGCGATAGGTATGGGTAAATCAAATGATACGGCATCGGCTATTGATAAGGCGGTCAGGGATGCTAAAAAAAGAATAATAGATGTTTTTATAACTAAAAATGGCTCTATCCCGCATGAGACTGAAGCAAAATACGCCAGTTCCCGTATTATGATAAAACCGGCGTCGCAGGGCAGGGGGCTGGTGGCCGGAAGTTCAGTGAGAACTATTTTGGAGTTGGCGGGAGTGAAGAATGCGAGCGCTAAGATATTTTCCAGAAGCAAAAATAAGCTCAATAATGCCAAAGCGGCGCTTAAAGCATTGAGTAAAATTGATAGTAACAGAAAAATTTAAAAGTCTATTTCTTATAAATAATATGCAACTTAACGATATAAAAACTAAAATACCCAAGAAAAAGAAAAAGCGAGTTGGTCGCGGAGGCAAACGAGGCACTTATTCAGGTAAGGGTATAAAGGGGCAGAAATCGCGCGCCGGCAGGAAAATGAGGCCGGAGTTGCGCGATATTATCAAGAAAATTCCTAAATTAAGAGGGCACAGCTTTCCTTTAATAAGGCAGAAACCGCAGGTTGTTAATTTGGCCGATATTGAAGCGAAATTTCCTGAAGGCAAGACAGTCACACCGGCTGAGCTTGTGGCAACGGGACTTGTTAGAAAAATCAATGGCAGAATTCCCGCGGTAAAAATATTAGGCAAGGGGGATATAAAGAGAAAGATTGATGTTTTGAAATGCGGTGTTTCCGGGTCAGTCAAGGAAAAAATAGAAAAAGCCGGAGGGAGTGTCAGTTCTTAGATTAAGAGCGGGTTAAAGTCGTTATAGAGCGATTAAATTTATGTTAAATAATCTGATAAATAAGTTTAAAATAATAATTTCTGACCAAAGCTTAAGAAAGCAGATTCTTTTTACTCTTTTAATACTTGTTTTCTTCAGAATAGGCGCGTCTATTCCAATACCGGGAGTTGATAAAATCCGTTTGGCGAATTTTTTTTCCGGCAATCAATTCCTCGGACTTTTGAATGTTTTTTCCGGCGGAGGCATTTCAAAACTTTCAATAATGATGCTTGGAGTGGGCCCTTACATTACAGCTACTATCATAATGCAGCTTCTGACGATGATTTTTCCCAAGCTTAAGGAGCTTTATCACGAAGAGGGAGAGGCCGGAAGAAAAAAATTCAATCAATATTCAAGACTTCTTACTATTCCGCTCGCTATATTGCAGGGTTTTGCCCTTTTGGTTTTGCTTTCCAAGCAGGGTGTTTTAGCGGATATTACGCTTTTCGGGCAATTTTTGAATGTGATTATAATTACGGCCGGGTCGGTGCTTCTGATGTGGTTTGGAGAACTTGTCTCGGAGTATGGCATAGGCAATGGTGTTTCGCTTATCATCTTTGCCGGTATCGTGGCCAGTATCCCCTCGTATACCGGTCAGCTTCTCTTCACTTTTGAAGCCAGTCAGGCGCCGATTTATCTAGTAGTGGCGATTATTTCAATTCTTATTATTGCCGGCGTTGTTTTAGTGACTGAAGCCGAGCGTCCCATATCGGTCTCTTACGCCAAGCGCATAAGGGGAAATAAAATTTATGGCGGAGTATCCACTTATATTCCTTTGCGGGTCAATCAAGCCGGTGTTATCCCCATTATTTTCGCTCTTTCGCTACTTCTTTTTCCCCAAATGATTGCGGGCGTTTTAAGCAAGATGGGCAACGAGCTGGTGAAGACGATATCCGGCATTTTGCTTTTCTTTGTCACTAATCCGGTTGTTTCCTCTGTGTTTTATTTTGTTTTAGTTTTCGCTTTCACTTATTTTTATACTGCTGTCACTTTTGACCCTGAAGCAATATCCACCAATCTGCAGAAGAGCGGCGCTTTTGTTCCCGGCATAAGACCGGGCCGGTCAACTTCTTTTTATATCAATAAAATTTTAACGAGAATAACTTTTGTTGGCGCTTTATTTTTGGGATTTATCGCTGTTCTCCCGATGATAATGAAAAGTCTTACCGGTATCGCCGCTTTCGCCATAGGCGGAACAGCTCTTTTGATTGTCGTTTCCGTCGTTCTTGAGGTGGTTAAAAAAGTGGAGGCGCAAGTTTTAATGAGAGATTACGAATAATCCGCTTGGAAATCCGATTTCCAAGCGGATATCAATTAAAAGACTCGCTTATCGCGAGTTTTTTTATGTTATAATTAAATAATGAAAAGATTAGGGTTTATGTTCATAGGTTTGTCAGGGAGTGGCAAGGGGACTCAAGCCAATTTGCTTAAAGCTTATTTAAGAAAGCGCGATGGGGAAAATTCAGTGATTACGGTTTATGCCGGAGAGAATTTTCGCAAACTTATGAAGGGGGATTGTTATACGGCAAAATTATCAAAAGGCCTGACGGAATCCGGTAAATTGAGCCCCGGGTTTCTCGCGGTGTGGGCGTGGAGTTCCGTATTGGTTGATATTATGGAAGAGAATAAGCATCTTATAATGGATGGTTCGCCACGCCGATTGATGGAAGCCAAACTTATTGACGAAGCGATGGAATTTTATGACCTAGAAAAAGTTTACCCAATTTTTTTGGATATAGGTTTTGAATCGGCTAAAGAGCGACTTTTGGGCAGGGGTAGAGCTGACGACAATGAAGAGAGTATTAAAGAAAGATTTGATTATTACCGAAGAGATGTTGTTCCCGTGGCGGAATATTTTAGAAATGAAAGCAAGAACAGGTTAGTGGAGATAAACGGAGAGCAATCAGTAGAGATGATACATAAAGATATTATAGATAAAATATTCAATGGCGCTGATTAAAACACAAGAAGAGATAGAAATTTTAAGAGAGGGAGGCAAGCGGCTTGCGTCAATTTTGTATGAAGTGGAGAAGAAAGTTAAGCCGGGGGTTCGCGCGGAGGAATTGAATGATTTGGCCATAAGTCTGGCGGAAAAGTGTGGCGGGCGGCCATCTTTTTTAAATTATAAACCGGAAGGCAATAGCGGCGGTTATCCTGCCGCTCTTTGCGTTTCAATCAATGATGAAGTGGTCCACGGTTTGCCTTTTGGAAAAATTTTCAATGAAGGCGATATTGTCGGTCTTGATTTTGGTTTAAAGTATAAAGGTCTTTATACCGATATGGCCATTACAGTTGGCGCTGGAAGAATAGATGAGAAGGCTGAAAATTTGATAAATATCGCTAAAGAATCTTTAAATAAAGGCATAGCCGTTATTCGTGATGGCGCGCGGGTGGGTGATATCGGCGAAGCTATTCAGAAATATGTTGAAGCGCGTAATTTTTCCATTGTTCGCAAACTTATCGGGCACGGTGTGGGTCATTTTGTTCACGAGGGTCCGGAAATACCCAATTATGGATTCAATGGGCAAGGGGTTCTTTTGAGAGAAGGGATGGTCTTGGCGCTTGAGCCTATGGCGAATGAAGGCGGTTTTGATGTTAGTATCTCTCCTGACGGTTGGACTTGGAAAACGCGCGATGGTTCTCGCAGCGCTCATTTTGAGCATACTGTGGTTGTCACCAAACAAGGCTCCGAAATCCTTACTTTATTGTAATCCACTTGGCGGCGCCGCCGCCAAGTGATATCATAAATTTATGAGTAAAAGAAAAATTAAATTTTCAAATGGAGAATACTATCATATTTTTAATCGCGGTGTTGATAAACGGGATATTTTTATTGATGAAGAAGATCTTGAGCGTTTTTTTCAATGTATGGATGAATTTAATATACTTGAACCGATAGGTAGTATTTATGAGAATACATTTCAAAAAGCTCAACTTGGCGGCGACGCCGCCAAGTTGGGGGAAAAAAAGAAAGAAAAGTTAGTTAATTTTATTTGTTATTGTCTTAATCCAAATCATTATCATTTCATTTTAGAGCAAGTTTCTGATAACGGCATAGAAAAGTTTATGCATAGATTTGGCGGCTATGCATGGTTTTTTAATAAAAAATACAACCGTAGCGGTTCTTTATTTCAGGGGCCATTTAAGGCGGTTCACATAGATTCAAATGAACAATTATTACATACGAGTGTTTATGTGAATTTAAATGATAAGGTTCACCAACTTGGCGGCGTCGCCGCCAAGTTGGTGAAATCAAGTTATGGAGAATATATTGGGAATATGAAAAACTCAAAAGATGCAGAAAATTCTTTTTGTAAAAAAGATATTATTTTAAGGCAATTTAAAAATATAAAAGAATATAAAAATTTTGCAGAAAGTTCATTAAAAGGTATTAGAGAAAGAAAGAAAGAATTTAAGAATACCCTGTTTTTAGAAGAATAACTACTTGGCGGCGGCGCCGCCAAGTGGTGCCAAGTGGCGGTGTGGATAAGAATGTAGGTAAATAAATACGATGGTGTGTTATAATTATTTTAGAAAACTAAAAATTAGAGCCACTTGGCGGCGACGCCGCCAAGTGGCGGCAAGTGGTCATAAATAATAAAAAATAAATATAAAATATGCTGTTAAATTTATATCAAAAATTAAAATTAAAGTCGGAAGTTTTAAAAGGAGAGATAGTGGAAGATAAAGCGCGCGGGAAATTCTTTCGTCTAATCTGGAAAAAGCCAAAGAGAATAATTTGCCTTATTTTTTTTGATACGGTTGAATTTGCGCTGATTCTATTTAAGAAGCCGGGGCTTATGTCACCGCGCGGCGCCGGTGACGGATTCATCCGTTTTGATTCAGAGAGTTTCAAAGGAAGGTATCATTATTATACTTCTTATCGGAGCGCAAGAGAGAGGGCCAGACTTTTCGTCTCAACCGGCTTTTCTTCGTTTATCGCCTTTCTTTTGATTCTCTCCATTATTCTATCCATTGCCGGCTGGCCAAGAGCCTATGTGGAAGCGGCTACTTATAATTGGCTTCAGACAAGTTGGGCGGGCGGAGCGACGGCTAATAACGCAACTCATGCTTCAAATCAAACCGGCTGGACCGAGTATAGCGCCACTTCAACAGTGATAAGCGCTGGCACTGAGCTGACTCTCGCTTCAAACACTTATTCGGTTACCGACGGAGTTACTTTGACCACTACCGGCTCGGCGACCGGTGGAGGATTTGCAAACGGAGCGACTTCTACCGCTCTGTTTACAGGAGGGAGCGATTCGGTGCCCAATATGACTTCAACTGTCGCTCCAAGCGGAATTGCGTCGGAAAGCAGTCATTATGATATTTACGGCGTTACTTACGCTTTTGACGGTAGTATTACCAATGCTTTGGCTTGGCTTTCCAATACTAATGACATAAACGGCGCATGGGTTGCTTATGAATTTACTTCTACTAAAGCCATAACAAAATATACGATTAGAGGGACGGATGTCGTGGCTCGGTCTCCGCAGGCGTGGAGTTTTCAAGGATGGGACGGGGGTTCTTGGGTGACACTTGATACAAGGTCTGGCCAAACGGCTTGGGCTTCGGAAGAAAAAAGAGAATTCAGTTTTTCTAACACAACGGCTTATATAAAATACAGATTGTATTTTACCGCAAATAACGGCGAGCCTTATATAGCTATCAGAGAAATTGATATGTTTAAAAGTAGCGTGGAGTTATTGCCTAATTCTCAACCTTCTCCGTGGTCAATTATGACTGACGCGCCTAGTGGTATTTCTTACGGCGGCGCTCTTGTTTACCCAGGCTCAGGAGATTATATTTATGGGTATAGAGGATATAATGACACATCATTTTACCGCTACTCTATTTCCGGTAACAGCTGGTCAACTATGACTGCGGCGCCTAGTGGTATTTCTAACGGTGGCGCTCTTGTTTACCCAGGCTCAGGAGATTATATTTATGGGTATAGAGGAAATGCCACCGCCTCATTTTACCGCTACTCTATTTCCGGTAACAGCTGGTCAATTATGACTGACGCGCCTAGTGGTATTTCTTACGGCGGCGCTCTTGTTTACCCAGGCTCAGGAGATTATATTTATGGGTATAGAGGATATA
>CAYIGM010000012.1:7311-18228 GCA_964363045.1 uncultured Candidatus Saccharibacteria bacterium | reverse complement strand
TGAATACCGCCAATTTAAATACCTATAGAAACGGTATTAAAATTTGGCGTTACGGAAGAGGTGAGATTCGAACTCACGAGAGGATTGCTCCCCCACAACTTTTCGAGAGTTGCGCCTTAAACCACTCGAGCCACTCTTCCATGCTTAAAATCTATCATTTTTTGCTTTTTTTGCAAAAGATGGTATATTTTTCTAGTAGCTAGCAGTTAATATCTAGTGATTAACATGGCCCTATCGTCTAATGGTTAGGACATCGGCTTTTCAAGCCGGTAACCGGGGTTCGACTCCCCGTAGGGTCATCGCCAAAGTAAAAACCGCCCCGAAAAGGCGGTTTTTACTTTGGCAAGGATGTGATTGTATCATTTGCGCGAATTCTTTTGGAGAAAAAGGAATGATGCACCCCGCCTCCATCTCCTTACAGGAGCAGTACACCTTTTGGATATTTTGTTTCGCTCTACTCACAAAATCTTTCAAAAGGCCTTGAGAAAGTGTTCCACACTTTCTCACCCCAGAAAAATGAGGCGGTGTGCGGTCAGGAGTTCCGTTCAAAAAAGGTTCGCGCAAATGTTAAAATAACACCGCCAAACAATAAACGGCTCAATTCATTATTGCGAATGAGCCGTTTAGATTGTGATTATTCTAAATTCGTTTGATACGAAATATTCTATATGTTTAACTGGATATGGTTAATTGGTAATAAAATAACCGCGAAAAGGTGGTATGTATGACAACAGATGTGTTAGAAGTACTTTGTAGTATTTTGCAGATTATCGGCTTTGTCGTCTTAATTGTTTTTGAGAGGAGCTTATCTTTCTCGCCGGTTATTATTGGTATTGCAGGTTTTTCATCCATCGTGAAGTTGTTCTTGCCAAATAGGTGGGAGACCGATAAATTTTTATGTCCGCTTACTGCTGTCGCGGGTTTCGGAATGATCATATTAGCTTGCTTCTTGTAAAAAGTAAAATGGTTCGTCAGCTGTTCAAAAACAGCTGGTTTTATTTTAAAAAACAATACTTAGCTTTTTGAAAGTGGCTATTGGGGCCGTGGTTTGGTATAATTCTTATGTTGTAATTAGTATGTATGGATCAGCTTGCCCCGCCAACTTTGAAATGGGCGATTAGCTCAGCTGGCTAGAGCGTTGCATTGACATTGCAGAGGTCACAGGTTCGAGTCCTGTATCGCCCACCATCTCAAAGTTGGCGGGGTGAAGTAGAGCGTTACATTGACATATGTCTGCCATGCTATGTGTGGTATTTGCGGACGGTTTGTGAAGGTCGGGGTTCGCCGTGTCCTCTTCAGTAGGAAACGGCGCCAAGCACTCTTTAGTGGTGCATGGCGATCCCTCCCAGGCTCACATTATCAGATTAAAAAATAATCCAGAAAAATTTAAAAGTTATTTTCTTTAAGAACGGGTTCTGCTTCCAAAGGAAGCAGATGGGGAATTCTTCAGAAAATAACTTTTAAATTTTTCTTTAATAAATTATGACTGAAGAAAAAAAGTACGATGTGGTGATTATCGGTGGAGCAACAGCCGGTATGACAGCGGCTATCTATGCCGCTCGCAAGAAACTTAAGACTGTGATTTTGACCAAGGAGATCGGCGGGCAAAATTTAAAAACTGACAGGATAGAGAATTTTCCCGGTTTTATGACTATAGCCGGAAGCGACTTAACTCATAAGATAAAAGAACAGGTGGATAAGTATGGCGTGCTCATAAAAGAGGGCGCAATAGTGGAGAAGATTGATGTTCATCCGGAGAGCAAAGACGAATTTACCGTGCATCTGAAGGGCGGAGACATATATGAAGCAAGAACGATAATCATCGCGACAGGGAAGAACCCGCGCCTCTTGGGTATCCCGGGCGAGAAAGAGTTTGAGAATAAGGGGGTGAGCTTCTGTCCCACTTGCGACGCGCCTCTTTTTGGTAACAAAGATGTGGCGGTGATAGGGAGTGGCAATTCCGGGCTAGAATCGGCCAATGACTTGTTGAAATACGCCAATAAGATTTACGTTCTTGAGTATGGCGCTGATATAAAAGGAGACCCATCAACGGTGGAAGCCCTTAAGAAGACGGGTAAAGTGGAGTTTATTCTTCGCGCGGAAATTAAAGAGATCCAAGGCGGCAATTTTGTGGAGAAGCTTATTTACAGAGACCTTACGGACAATGACACTAACGAGCTTAGTGTTCAGGGGGTGTTTGTAAATATCGGCTGGGCGCCGGCGACCAATTTCTTAAATGGTTTTGTTAAGCTGAATGATTATGGCGAGGTGGAGATAGACCATAAGACAACTCAGGCTTCCGTGCCGGGCGTGTACGCGGCAGGCGATGTGTCAGACACCCTTTATAAACAATGTATTATTGCGGCCGGCGAAGGAGCAAAGGCGGCCCTTTCCGCTTATAACTACATACTGAAGAAAGATAAAGGAAAATAAGTTTTATTTAGCTAAGAAATTTTCAATCATTATCTTAACTCCGCACTCTTTGCTTGGCGAGCAAAATATTTTTTGCTCATCAGGAGAAAGACTATTGAAAAAACGAATATCCGTTTCAGTGTAAGGATACGCTCCTGAGAAAGGTATTTGATTGCCGTCTTTATCAATTATTATGGTGAATGGTGTGCCGTTCCCGCCATTGACTTTTGCTTCTTGCGCATCTTCTTCAACTTTTGCGGCATTTCGTCCGCTTGAGAGGCATTCTTCAAATTGAACAAGGTTAAGGCCCGCTTCATCCGCTAGAACCGGCAATTTTTTCGGGTCAAGACTGTTGTTTGATGTTGTCGTCGCATAAAGAGCATTGGTGTAATCCCAGAATTTAGCATTTCCTCCGAGTTCTGCCGCGCACTCCGTGGCTTCCGCTTCTTTGCGAGCCTTAGGGTGAATCGAATCAAGCGGGAGGTGTCTGTAGACCCAGGCCACTTTTCCGTCTTTGCCGTATTCTTCAATTATTTTGTTCATTGTTTCGTGGAATCTTTTGCAATAAGAGCATTCTGTATCTGAGAATTCCACCAGTTTTATCTTAGCGTCAGGACTCCCTAAGATGTGGTCATCGCTCGATACCGGTCTTATGGAAATATTTAAATTAGCCTCTTTTTTTGCCGTATCAGTATTGGTCGGGTTTATTTTATTGACCGGGTTTCTTGTAAAAATCACTGCGCCCCCTATTATTGCGGCGGCCACTATTATCGCTGTTGGTATGGTAAAATTATTTTTCATAGTTGTTTTTTATTTTTTTTTTAAATTCTTTTTCTCCTTAAGAAAGCGGGGACGGAATCCCATTCACTCTGTTTCTCTCCATCCGCAGATGTTTCCTTGGTAGTATTAGTAGCATTAATATTAATGCTATTATTTTTTTCTTTTTCTTTATTGGAGCCAGCTGAACCAACCGCATTGTTTTGGAACAAGGATTGTTTTCTTAATACTGATTCAGGAAAGCCGGTGGCAATAACAGTGACTTTTAATTCATTTTTCTTAAGCTTATTGTCTTTTAGCGCTCCGAATATGACCCTGGCGCTTGGGTCTATTGATTCCGTGATAATATTAGCTGCTTCCTGGATTTCGTGCATAGTAAGGTCGTCTCCGCCTGAAATGGCAAAAAGAACGCCTTTTGCTCCGTGGATGGAAACATCCAAAAGGGGAGAATTGATGGCTTTTTTTGCCGCCTCTTCCGCTCGTTTTTCTCCTTGAGCCGAACCAATACCCATTAGAGCCGAACCGGCATCTTGCATAATCGCTTTTACATCGGCAAAGTCAACATTGATTATGCCGGGCATTGTAATGAGTTCAGAAATACCTTCAACGGCTTGGCGAAGTATTTCATCACACATGGCGAAAGCGGAAGAGAAAGTAGTCTCTTTTTGAACCATTTGGATAAGTTTGTCATTCGGTATGACAATCATCGCGTCCACGACATCTTTGAGATTATTTAAAGCGGTTTCAGCGATAGCAATCCTTTGCGCTCCTTCAAAAGCAAATGGCTTGGTCACAACCGCTATAGTTAGAATTCCTTGCTCCTTCGCTATTTTGGCTATTACCGGCGTTGCTCCCGACCCGGTACCCCCGCCCATACCGCAAGTAAGAAAAATCATATCAGCTCCCTTAACCATATCCTGGATCTCTTCTTTTGTCTCTTCAGCGGATTGTCTGCCGAGGTCGGGGTTCATACCTGCCCCGAGCCCTCTGGTGAGGTTCTTCCCTATGTGGATTTTTTTTGGAGCAAGACTGTGGTGGAGGCTTTGAGCGTCCGTATTGATAGCGATAAATTCAACACCTTTTACTTTGTTGTTTATCATGTGGTCAACGCCATTGTTGCCTGACCCTCCTATTCCTATTACTTTTATTCGGGCAAATGCCTCTACTTCTGGTTTTACTCTAGCCATATATGAGAATTAGAATAACAAAAAAAAATAAAATATACAACTGGACATCTATGGCAAAAGAACGCGAACCCATTTCATCAATATATTCTTTGTTTTCTTGGTCAGTTCGTCGCTTATGCCACTGTAGTCATTCTCGTTATTGCCTATAATACACAATCCGTAAGCCACCGATAGGCTCAAGTCAGTCATTTGATTTTCCGTCGCTTTTTTGGCGCTGGTTATGGTTGTCAGGCCGATTTTTGCCGGAAGTTTTAGCGTGTATTTAGCCAAATCTTCCAGAATTATGAGATTGGAGCCACTGCCGGTGAGAACTATTCCGGCCGGCAATAATCCATTTCTTCCGATTTTTTTAAGATGATTTTCTATAAGTTCAAAAATATCATGGAGCCGGGCTTCTATTATGTCCCCGAGTTTTTTCTTTTGAGGCGTGTCGTCATTGTATTCAATTTTCAATTTTTCCGCCTCATCAAGCGGGATTTTCATTCCCAGCGCGATGTCGTGAGTAATATGCGACGAGCCTATCGGGAACACTTCAAGCGATACCGGGTTGGTTTCTTCAAAAACGACTATGGAGACGGTTTCGGCTCCTATATTGGCTAAGACCACGCCGGCGTCTTTCTGTTTTTTATTCAGAATAAAATAACTTTCAGCGATAGGTGAAGCTATAATATCATTTACCGTAAGCCCGGCTTCTTCAACGGCTTTTATCAGGTCATCCAGATGCTGGGCCAGTATGGTTATAAAAAGAGTCTCCACTTCAAGTTTTTTCCCCTTCATTCCGATTGGCCGGCCGAACACTTGGCTTCCGTCAATTTTAAAATTGATGGGAATAGTATGCAAAACACTTCTGTTTATTATATTCGGGAGATTCTCCTCGCTCTGGCTTATCACCCTTTTCACATCATATTCGCTCACTTCATTATCAGCTCGAGAAATTATTATTGAACCTTTGCTTCGGAGCGAATCCAGGCTTATGCCGCCTATGCCTAAATAGACTTGCTTTATATTAACGCCGGCTTTTAACTGGGCTTCAATTACGCATTTTTTGATGCTGGCGACCGTTTCATTAAAATTGATTATATAGCCGTGTTTAATTCCGGCTGAATGGCATTGATGAAAAGATAATATCTGAGGCGTTGTCCCGTCTTTTTTTTGTTTCGCTATTACAATTCTTATTATTGAAGTGCCGATATCAATTCCCGCGATGATATTTCTTGACATAATTTTATGAATAAGTTATTTAAATTTTTTTAAGATTTTATTCTCCTTAGCCTCCATCTTATCACTATGCGAGAATCCTTTCAAATGAAGAAGGGAATGGATAAAAAGATGTAAGATTCTCTTTTGGTTTTCATCGTCTTTTTTTTGCCAGTTGGAAAGATTTATGAATATTTCACCTTCGTCTTTAGAAAAAGGAAAAGAAAGCACATTGGCGGGCTTATCTTTATTTCGGTATTTTTTATTCAGTTTTCTCATCAAAGCGTTGCCAGTCAGAACTACGCTTAAATTATAACTTTCGCCCAAGATGAGTTTTTTCGCTTTTTTCCACGGCAATTCAGGCGGATATTTTTTTGTAAGGTTGGCAAATTCCAGCATTAAGATTAAGAATATATTGAAAAGGGAATAGACGCAAATAAAAATAAAAATCCCCAAGATTAAATCTTGGGGATTTTTACGCTATTTTTATTATTTTATCTTACCGAGTTTTTTAAGGCGCTCTTTCACTTTGCGATTGGCAATTCGCTTTAAAGCTTCTTTTTTCTTTTTGAATTTGGATTGACCGCGCAAATTATATCTTAATGACTTTACAGTCGGAATTATATTTGACTGTTGCATTTTGCGCGAGAATCTCCTGATAACGCTTGAGGATGTCTCTTTTTCTTTTTTCTTGACTTCAATCATATTTTTTTCTGATAAATTTATGTTATTTTAATTTCTTTTTTATCTCTTCTACGATATTTTCAACGGGTACTATGTCTTGGGAGTGATTATCCATATTTCTTAGAATCAGGGTCCCTTCAATAGCTTCTTTTTGCCCCAGGATTACAGCATAAGGCATATTTAGTTTTGATGCAATCTTTAATTGGTCACTCAAGCCTTCTTTGGCAAAAGATTGGCTTATGGGTATTCCGGCCTTACGCAGTCTTTCAGTCACCTCAAATCCTTTAAGTTTGGCTGATGCTCCGAGTTGGACGAAAAATATTTTAGGCTTTTTTTTGATTTTAGGCGCTATGCCGGACTCTTTAAGGAGCGCTATTACTCTTTCTATGCCGATAGCGCCGCCTGAAGCCGGTATCTCTTTTTTTGAGAGTATTTTTCCAAGCTCGTCATATCTGCCTCCAGCGGCAAGGGCCGATACGGTCTCTTTGTCCGACTCAGCGGAATCTTTGCTTTCTTTTTCACTAGGCGCTTCTTCCGGACTTGCCCCTTCCGTATTTTCCGGTTCCTTTGCGGGTTTTTCTTTAGGCGAGGGTGTTGGAAATATCTCAAATACGGTTTTTGAATAATAATCCAATCCGCGCACAAGGGTGTGGTCCACAATATAAGTGACCTCAAAAGCATCTAAGAGTTCAAGTGTTTCTTTGAAATGTTCTCGGCAGGGCTGGCACAAGAAGTCGATTATTCTTGGCGCTTCTTTTTTTATCTCAAGGCACTTATCATTTTTGCAGTCAAGAAGCCTCATTGGATTGGTTTTCATTCGGTTTTTGCAGTCATGGCATATGTGGTTTATCTTTTTGCGATAATAGGCGATAAGCTCTTTTTTATACGCGTTGCGGCACTCTTTGTCTCCTATGCTGTTTATATGCACTATAAGTTCTTTTAAGCCGAGTTCTTGAAGAGCGGTTAAAAATATTTTTATTATTGTGGCTTCGGCGATGCTCTTTTTTTCTCCTATTATTTCAAGGCCGAATTGCTGAAATTCTCTGAGGCGGCCTTTTTGGGGATTTTCATGGCGAAAGAAAGACCCTTTGTAATAGAGAAGCACCGGCTGAGGTCTTGATATCATCCCGTTTGAAATATAAGCCCGTATCATCGGCGCGGTCCCTTCCGGCCTTAAGGCGAGATGGTCTTTCCCCTTTGTCTTTAAAGTGTACATCTCTTTTTCTATAATATCGGTTGCTTCGCCTACGGCCACGGTAAAAAGTTCCACTTTTTCCAGATGAGGGGTTTGAATGGGCTTAAAATCGTAATATTCGGCAATGCTTTCAATTTTG
This sequence comes from uncultured Candidatus Saccharibacteria bacterium, assembly GCA_964363045.1. Classification (GTDB taxonomy): domain Bacteria; phylum Patescibacteriota; class Minisyncoccia. The sequence continues at coordinate 10,637 of CAYIGM010000012.1, read as the reverse complement.
TCGTAGATGGTAGTGTAATAGGGATAGTTTTCAGGCAAAATATCCTTCATTCCTTTAGGAGTTTGGATAAGTTCCTTTTTTTTGTCTTTATCTTTTTTTTCTTTGGGATTCATATTATTTATTGATTTTGCCCGGGCAACAGGTTAATTTTATCAATCGGCCAAAGCCTGAGAAAAGCTCTGCCTATGATGAGATTTTCATTGACAGGCCCCCACATTCTTGAGTCAAAACTTACGGCGCCATTGTCACCAAGCACAAAATACTCGTTGTTTTTAAGGGTAGTCGTCTTTCCGTTAATTTCCAATGTTTGGTTCGGCAATCCTGATATTCTTTTTATGAAAAATTTTGACGGGTCATTCGGGTAGCGGAAGATGATTACATCCCCTTCTTTAGGCGCTGTGAATTTGTATGATATTTCATCCACTATTAAATAGTCGCCGTTTCCGAAGGTCGGGTCCATTGATTGCCCGCTGACAATGAATGGCTGAGCCACCCACATTCTTATGGGCACGATTATAACAAGGGCAATTATTGTGAATTTTATAAATTCCCAAGCGGATGACCAAAAAGAATTTTTATTTTGCTCCATTAGCATTAATATATACTTTAATTTTGCTTGGCGCAAGTTTTTTTGAATGTTTTGGTATTTTTGCTTAAAAAAGATAAAGATACTATAATTAATAGATGCATTACATAATAGGGCTTGGCAACCCGGGGGAGGAATATAAAAATAGCCGGCATAATACCGGTCGGATTATGGCGGAATTTTTTTGCAAAAAGGAGAAGTTTCTTGAATTTGAATTTGATAAAAAATTGAAAGCGCTTAAGGCTGGAGGGAAAGTTGGCGAAGAGAAAACGGAAGTGATGTTGCCTGAAATTTTTATGAATAAATCAGGCATCTCTTTGAAGCCGATTATTACAAATAAAAAGAAGGCGCAATTCCTTATCGTTATTTACGATGATTTAGATTTGGCGCTTGGGACTTTTAAAATTTCTTTCAATCGCGGTTCCGGCGGGCATAGGGGAGTGGAATCAATTATTCGCGCTCTGAAAACAAAAGAGTTTGTGAGAGTGCGAATGGGTATCTCACCGGCAACCACAAGCGGTAAAATAAAGAAACCGCAAGGCGAGAAGATGGTTAATGATTTTATCATTGGCGATTTTAAGTCGAAAGAGCTTGAGGTTATAAAGAAAGTCTCCAAGAAGATAAATGAGGCGCTGGAGATGATAATTACTGAAGGATACCAGAAGGCAATGAGCGTGTATAATTAATAAAGATGTGCAGGCACAAAAACTAATAATGTGCACCACCGGAAGGCGCACATTATTAGGCGCATATGGTATAATTGATACAATTCAATAATTATGAGGAGATTTAATACTACAATCGGGGAGATGTATCATAGTTTAAACAGGGGGACTGAAAAACGAAAAATTTTTATTTGCAAAAAAGACTACGAACGATTTATCGTAAACCTAATACTCTTTAATACAGAAAATACACCGAATAGAAATATCTCTCGTTATAGCCTGAAAGATGCTTATCAGAATACCCCCAGCGACCCACTTGTAAAAATTCATACTTTTTCACTTTTGCCTAATCATTTTCATTTAATTTTAGAACAGGTTGCAAACAATGGAATAGCTAGGTTTATGCAAAAAATAGAAATGGGCTATGCTCATTATTTCAATAAATTGTATTCAAGAAATGGAAATTTATTTCAGGGTGCATATAAAATAAAACACATAGATAATGATTCTTATAGACTCTATATTCCTTTATATGTTCATTTGAATGCGCTAGATCTGCTGAGTTCAGAGAAAAATTGGAAAGAGAAGGGGATTAAAAATAAGAATGATGCCATTAATTTCTTAAGAAATTATAAATGGTCAAGCTTGAGAGAGTATCTGGAGAAAGGCTCGTTTCCGTTCGTGAGTCGTGATATTTTCGATGAGATTTATAGTTCTCCGGAAGAGTGGGAAATTGCCATGAAAGGATGGGTTTCAGGCGCAGGCGAATCCGAGTAAAATGTGCACCACCGGAAGGTGCACATTTTAAAAGCATTTTCGTATTAAAAAATCAAGATAATTAAACGGCTCGGTCTATTATGGACCGAGCCGTTTAATTTTTATTTAATATTGAGCCGTTTATTATTTTTCCGCTTCTACCGCCGTTGCGGCTTTCCCTTCTTCGGCGTAGTTTAAGGTTAACTTCTGTTCCTTAGGGTCAAAGAGAGTTATCTGGAATGCGTATGATTTACCAAGTTCCAGCTTCTTCTTCATCTCTTCTTCTGTGCCGAATTCAGATATGTGGGCAAGACCGGCAACACCCTCTTCAATACTGATGAGCGCTCCGTGTTTATTGAATTTAATCACCACTCCTTTTATGATGTCGCCTTTTTTATATTTGTCTCTCGCTTTATCCCAAGGATTAGGCTTAAGCGCTTTTACTGAAAGTGATATTTTGCCGTCTTTTATTTCTATAATCTTAGCTTTGATTTTTTCTCCCACTTTAAAAAGATTGGCCGGATTATCAATAAGCGTCCAATCAAGTTCGGATATGTGAGCCAACCCCTCAAGTCCTTCTTCAATTTTTATAAAAATTCCGAATTCAACCACCCCGGTTATATTTCCTTCAATGACATCATCTATTTTATATTTTTGCACTATTTCTTTCAATTCTTCCGATTCCATTTTTTTCTCTGAAAGTATAATCCGGCCTTCTTTCTGGTCGCTCCCTATTATCGTCACAGAAAGCTTTGTGCCTATGAGCTTTTTTAGTTCTTGAAGAATTTTATCTTTGTCGCCATCTTCAATTCTTGGATAATGATTAGGCTTTAACTGCGATGCGGGCAAGAATCCGGGAATACTTTTCCAGTCCATAATCAGTCCGCCCTTGTTGGCATCCGTAACCGTGAGATTTAAAGCGGTGTTGTTCTTTTGCGCTTCTTCAATTTCAGCCCACATTTTTTCTTGCTTGGCTTCTTTAAGCGAGAGCTCTATATAGCCGTCTTCATTTTCAAGTTCTATCACTTTCGCGCTTATAGAGTCGCCCGGTTTTAGCGTTTTTATAATATCTCTAGCGTTATTGAATTCTCTGCCATAGATTATCCCTGTTCCAAAAGTGGCAATATCCACAAAAATAGAAGATTGTTCTTTCCCTATAACTTTCCCTTCAACCAATTCGTTGATTTTAGGATGAGCTGAAGAATCCCTTTTTATAAGAAGGTCCATCATGCTTGTTGGCAGGTCTTTTGTTGGTTCAGCTAACATATTCATACTTGATATCCTATTATAGAGAAAAATAGATATTTAGCAATACCTTG
>CAYIGM010000012.1:0-7211 GCA_964363045.1 uncultured Candidatus Saccharibacteria bacterium | reverse complement strand
TTGGGGTGATATTGCGCGGGATAATATTAAATGATGAATATGCGTTAATAAAAAACGGCACCGATATCAGTCGGTGCCGTATAAAAAGTCCGTTATAATTTATGACAAAAGATTCTTTGCGCTTATTGCCTTTTTCCACACCATCCTTTCTTTTCTTATGGCAAATGCTTCATCTATATAGCTGATAATCTTCATCATAATGCGCTTGTTGGAGGGAGTTGTTTTGAGATCAAAAATTCCAATGTTTTTCGCTTCACCGGTTTCTCCGTATTCAGTAACTATCATTGATCTGGGTGCTTCCTGGCCTATCATGATTGAGATTTCAGGGATCATAATGATTATTTGCAGTTTTCGGTCGTTGGAATACAAGACATATGAACCAAAACTGACACTAAAGTCCAATGTCTCCTTAGGGATAGTTTTTAATACCTCCCATACTCTGATTAGGGCCCCGCCTCTAACATATCTCGAACCTCTTTATTCTGGGCGTTTTTCCTTTTTATCCTATTTTTCTCTTTAATCGATTTCATCACTCTCTTTATCAGATTTAACATAGAGACCCCCTTTGTGTTTAAAGGATGGAATATTTTTTTAAGTTGCTTCCGCCAATATCTCTAAAAAGATTATACGTATATTGTGGTTTAGTCAAGTGATTATTTAAAAAAGATAATCAAGTTCGTCTAAGTATCTTTATGGATAATATGAAATTAGCTTTTTTGATAAATATAATTTAAAATCTAATTATAATGGCAAGGAAAAAAATATATTTTGGCGGGGGTTTTTTCCTCTTAGGTTTCGGCTTGCTTTTTTTTGCCTCGCCGTATTTTTTTAAACCGATTGAATACAATAGCAATAACGCGAATACCAAAGAAAGTAGCGGTACTATTCCGGAAGACGGGCCAGCTCCTTTTGTGGCTACTCATATAGGCACGCCGGAAGCGGTAAGGGGCGTATATATGACTGCTTGTGTCGCGGGTACTCCGAGTCTCCGCGATAATGTAGTCAAGCTCATTGAAGATACGGAATTAAATTCCATAATTATAGATATTAAAGATTATACCGGCACGATTTCATTTAAGACCGATAATCTTCTACTTGAAGGGGTCAAAGGCCCCGGTTGCCGCGTTAGCGATATGAAACAATTTATAGAATTTCTACACAAGAAAGGAATCTATGTAGTCGGCCGAATTACTGTTTTTCAAGACCCGTATTATTCAAAACTTCATCCTAATTTGGCCATTAAGAAAGAGAGTGATAAGAATGTTTTATGGAAAGATAAAAAAGGGATAAATTATATAGACCCGGGCGCTAAAGATATGTGGGATTATATCGTCTCTTTAAGCAATGAGGCATATTCGGCCGGCTTTGATGAAATTAATTTTGATTATATTCGTTTTCCTTCAGACGGAAATATGTCGGACATTTATTATCCATTTAGCGAAGGAAAAATTTCAGCTGATATTGATAATGGAAAGGCCGAAGTCTTGAAAGATTTTTTCGCGTATCTTCACGACAATTTGAAAGATAGCGGGGCTAAGCTTTCCGCTGATTTGTTTGGGATGACTACGATCAATAAAGATGATTTGAATATCGGGCAGATACTTGAATACGCCGAACCTTATTTTGATTTTATCGCGCCGATGGTCTATCCGTCGCATTACCCGAAAGACTTTATGGGGTATGAGAATGTGAATGCTCATCCGTATGAGATAGTGAAGTTTTCTATGGACGAAGCGGCAAAACGGCTTGTTGCCGCAACTTCCACTCCGCTTAAACTCCGACCATGGCTTCAGGACAATGATTATCCGGTTCACTATACATCGGAAATGGTGCGCGCTCAGATTCAAGCGACTTATGATGCCGGCTTAACAAGTTGGATGCTCTGGGACGCGGCCAATACTTATACTCGGGAGGCGCTGGAAATTAATTAAAACATAATTAAAGTCTTTTCTTGATATATATCCGTTTTGATTATATTTCTTAAAAAAAATAGCGCGAGGTTTAAAACCAGCGCGCTATTGTTATGTGAATTCGGCAAAATAAAATGCCGAGATTGTTTTCGGTCTCCCGGGGAGGAGGGCCCCGGGATCGTTGACCGGTTTTTCTCGAGCTCATTATCCCTAATAATATTGTGAGGGAAACGAAACCCGATGAAAAACGCTCTAAACTAAAATTGATTTCCTATCTTTTTATATTATATTCCTATTTAAGAATTTTGTCAACCTCGCGCAGCCTGAATGGCTGGATGTTATGTTTTTAATGAATGTGGTATAATTTTATGGAAAATGGAGAATAAAGATATTACATATTTTGCCGAAGCTAATTTTAGAAATAAGCATCAGCGCTTTGGCATAAAGCGCGAAGACAGGACAAAGCATGTTTATGTCATAGGCAAGACAGGCATGGGCAAGTCCACTATGCTTGAAAATATGGCGGTGCAGGATATTCAAAATGGCGAAGCCGTAGCCTTTATAGACCCGCACGGGAGTACTGCTGAATTGCTTCTTGATTATGTGCCGGAAAATCGTATTAACGATGTAGTTTATTTCGCCCCTTTTGATACCGAATACCCGATTTCGTTTAACGTGTTGGAAGATGTTGGCTATGATAAGCGCCATCTGGTGGTGGCTGGTCTGATGAGCACTTTTGAGAAGATTTGGGTTGATGCTTGGTCGGCCAGGATGTCTTATATTTTAAGCAATACGCTTTTGGCGCTTCTTGAATATCCGAATTCAACTTTGATGAGTGTTAATAGGATGTTGGCTGATAAAGATTACAGAAAGAAAGTGGTGGACAATATCACCGACCCGTCGGTGAAAGCTTTTTGGGTGGATGAATTTGCCAAGTACACCGACAGATACGCTCAAGAAGCGACTCCCGCTATCCAGAATAAAATCGGGCAATTTACTTCAAATCCGCTTATCAGAAATATTATCGGCCAGCCCAGGTCAAGTTTTGATGTCCGTAAATTGATGGATGAGAAAAAGATTTTGATTATCAATCTTTCCAAGGGACGGCTGGGCGAGCAAAATGCGAACTTGCTCGGCAGTATGCTTATTACGAAAATTTATCTTTCGGCCATGTCGCGCGCCGATGTTTCCAAAGAAGAGCTTAAAAGACTTCCGCAGTTTTATTTTTATGTTGACGAATTTCAGTCTTTCGCCAATAAATCTTTCGCCGATATTTTATCTGAAGCGAGGAAATATAAATTGAATTTAACCATCGCTCACCAATATATTGAGCAGATGGCTGAAGAGGTGCGCGCGGCGGTATTTGGCAATGTCGGCACGATGATAGTATTCAGAGTTGGAGCTTATGACGCCGATATTTTAGAAAAAGAATTTACGCCTGAATTTTTAGCGCAAGATATAGTCAATCTCGGGTTCACTCAGATATATCTGCGTTTAATGATAGACGGAGTCGGTTCCAGGCCGTTTTCCGCTTCCACTCTTCCGCCTATTTCTCAATTGGAACATTCTTTTAAGAACAGAATTATTGAAGCTTCAAGGAAAAGTTACGCTATCCCCAGAATGCAGGTGGAAAGATTGATAAAAGAATGGCACGGGGAGGGATTGCCTGCAATCAGGAAAGAGATTAAGCCGTTAGGAACGAGTCCGGCATCAGAGAAAAATATTATTAAAACAGAAGAAAAAACAGAGCAAAAAACAGAACCGAAAATTCAGACAAAAGAAGCCGTGGCGGGAGAAGCTCCGAAAATGTTTTCCGCCGAGTGTTCAATTTGCGGAAAGAAAACTTATGTTCCTTTTGAACCGGATGGCAAGAGAGCTGTTTATTGCAAGGAGCATAGAAAAGAGCCGGTTTTGCCTAATCTGGAAAATAGAATGCGGCCAGAAGGGACTGATATTAAGCCGGCTGTTTCATTGAGCGCTTTGAAAGAAAAATCCGAAGAGAATGTTAAAAGACCCGGAAAAATCAGAAAAACGGCTGAAGGGAATTATCCGCCGAAAACAAGCGCCAATCTTAGCGCTTTAAGAGAAGCTTTGAATGAAATAATCAGTGAAGATGAGACTTCTTCCGGGCTAGGAAAAAAGAGCGGAATATTAAAATCCGGCCAAAAAATAAAATTTGATTGAAGTGCCAAAATTTTTTCTATTTTTTATTTTACCGATTTTTATTCCTCAGGTTGTTTTTGGCGGAGTGATTATAAATGAAATAATGTATGATTTGGACGGCACAGATACCGAAAGGGAATGGATTGAAATTAAAAATAACGGCAATGAGGCGATTGATTTAAGCTCTTGGAAGCTTTATGAAAATAAGACCAATCATTCGTTGAATCTTTTTAAAGGGAATGATTCATTTATTCCGGCTTCAGGATATGCCGTCATTGCCGATAATGCGGAAAAATTTTTAGCAGATTGGCCGGAATTTTCCGGAATTGTTTTTGACAGCTCTTTTTCTTTGAAAAATGACGGTGAAACTTTGATTATAAAAGATGATATCGGGAATGATATTGATAAAGTTGATTATTTGCCCGAATGGGGCGCGGGCGGAGACGGCAATTCTCTGCAATTTAAAGATGGTAAATGGGTGGCGGGATTTCCAACCTCGGGGTTTTCAAACGACGGAACTTTGATTGCGGAGGAAGGGATTTTGTCTCAAACGCCTGTCTCTTCTTCGGTTGCGGTTCCTGTAGCGCCTCAGATTTACGCTTTCTCCGGGGGCGATAGAAGCGGTACTGCGGGAAGTATTCTTGAATTTGAAGGTATGGCTTTGGGTTTAAAGAAGGAGCCTCTTTCAAACGCGAGATTTTTATGGAATTTCGGCGACGGGTCTTCAAAAGAAGGAAAAAATGTGGCTCATATATATAATTACCCGGGGAATTACATCGTATTTTTAGATGTTTCTTCCGGCGAATATTCCGCTTCAAGCAGAACGAATGTTAAGATTGTTGAAAATAAGCTTAAAATATCTGGCATTAAGATTATGCCTGGCGGAGAGTCTTTGATTGAGCTTGCCAATGAATCAGAAAGCGAAGCAGACCTTTCTTATTGGCTGTTAAAATCGGAAAATACTTTTTTCTCTTTTCCTAAAAATAGCATCATCGGAGCGGGGGAGACGCTTTCCTTCGCGTCTTCTCTTACTAATTTAAATATGACCTTGGACAGTCGCGTTGAACTTCTTTACCCGAACGGTTCCGTCGCTTATCCGTTTCAGGTTGATTCTAATCAGCCAATAAATAATTCTTCCGCGACTGATACAACCAGTCCTTTGAGTCTGGTTGATAATAATGTCATTTCAGATAAAGATGAAGATAAAAAAATAACGGAAGAACCTGTTTCTGCCGATACTTACGATTACCCGAAAGAAAATCAGCAGGCGAATGTTTTGTCGTTGCCCGCTAAAGGTAAAGGGATGGGCAATAAATGGGTATTTCTTATTGCAGGATTGGGCGTGATAACCGTTTCCGGCGTTATTTTAATGCGGCGTTCCAATAAAATCAATTAAAGAAAGTATTCTCTATCCACAACTCGGGATTATAATCGTTCGGAATAGAAGTTATTATATAAGTAACTTTAAAAAAGGTCGGTTTTTTAGGGTTATCCCGCTATTCGCGGGTAAATATGCATATTTGTCCGCCCTGTTTTTTTACTGATTATGAATTAACTGGCTGGCGGAATAACTTTATTAATTAAAACGAAATAAAATATAACTATGTTACAAGATTGGAGTAGTGTATTGACCGTCTCTTTCCAGGATGTTTGGATTGGAGTTTTGAGTTTCGTCCCTAAATTTATTATTGCTATCATCATATTCATAGTGGGATGGGTAATAGCGGTAGTTATAGGCAGGCTCATTTCTCAGTTGATACGGTCGCTGAAAGTTGATAAAGTGCTTCAGAACATCGGAGCGGAAGAACCGCTTTCCAAAGCGGGTTTCCGTCTTGATACCGGAGCTTTTATCGGTGGATTGGTAAGATGGTTTATCATCATCGTTTTCTTTGTGGCTATTGCTGATGTGTTTGGCCTTAATCAAGTCAACATTTTCTTGCAAATGATACTGGCTTATCTGCCGAATGTAATTGCGGCGGCATTAATGCTTGTTGTCGCGGCTCTTGTAGCCGATGCATCAAAGAGAATTGTGGCGGGATCGGCTAAAGCCGCTGACTTGCCTTCATCTGATTTTCTTGGAGGAGTGGCTAAGTGGGCTATCTGGGTATTTGCTATCCTTGTAGCTTTATCTCAGTTGGGAATTGCCGGGCCTTTCGCCCAGACTCTATTCACTGGACTTGTCGCAATGCTTGCTATTGCAGGCGGTCTTTCTTTCGGTCTTGGAGGAAAAGATGCCGCGGCTCGTTTTATTGAGAGATTGAGAAGTGATATCAAGTAAACAATAACAATTTACTTGCGTCCAATAGTTTAACCCCGCTCCGTCGCTTGTAAGCGACGGGCGGGGTTGACTTATAAATCGGCCTATATATAATAATATGGCAGTTATGAGAATGATAAATAAAAGCTTCAACAAGTGGACAAGGTGATTCCTTCTATTCTTGACATAACCTTTGCCGCTTGAGATAAGCGGCTTTTATTTTACTGAAACGAGAGAACTTTAAAAATTGAATAAAAAAATAAGTAAGTAACCCCGATAAGCGGGGTGAAGAATATATAAAAGTTTATAAATTTCCTAGTAGGAAATAAGAGCATATGGTGGATGCCTTGACTTAAAGAGGCGATGAAGGACGCGGCTAAGCTGCGATAAGCTTCGGGGAGGCGCCAAGCGGCCTTTGATCCGGAGATGTCCGAATGGGGAAACCCGTCAGAGTAAAGCTCTGTCAAGCGCTTTTAAAAGCGTTAGCTAACCCGCTGAAGTGAAACATCTCAGTAAGCGGTGGAAAAGAGAAAAATTTTTATTCCCTAAGTAGCGGCGAGCGAAAAGGGAATAGCCCAAACCAGTTTTTAACTTTGTTACAAATTGGGGTTGTAAGGCTTTAACATTCTAAAAAACTTGGAAGTTCGGCTTCCGATTGGAAGCTCAGCTTCCAAGTTTTAAGAAGAGGAGTCATAAATTATTTTGTTAGTTGAGTTTGCTGGAAAGCAAAACCATAGAGGGTGATAGTCCCGTAAGCGAAAACAAAATAACTCTTTTGTTATTGACCTTGAGTACTTCAGGACACGAATGGCCTGGAGGAAGCAGGCAGAACTAACTGCCAAGGCTAAATACTCTTTAAGATCGATAGTGAACAAGTTCCG
>CAYIGM010000011.1:0-18713 GCA_964363045.1 uncultured Candidatus Saccharibacteria bacterium | reverse complement strand
TCAGCTGCATAATTTACTATTTTCATAAAATGATATTTTTTAAATTATAATATGTTTCGACCTTTTAAATATTTATATATAAGGTATTTTTGATTTTATACTTTATACCTTTAATTATATTTTAATTCAAATTCAGCAAAAATAATAAGATTATCTTCATTTCTGTGGATAAGGAAGTGTCGCAAAGCCTCACCTTGCGGCACTTCTTGGGAGGAATCTTTAGTCCAGGAATAATCGCGCCAGTCGGATTTCGTCATAAGTGTACATACCGTTGAGTTTTTTATGGGCGGGGGAGAGCTTAGTATCGCCAGTTTTCTCAAACGCTTCTTTTATCCGTTTAATATCCTGTTCTTTCGGTTGGAAGCGACTGAGGTCAACTTCCGGTTTAAGCGCTTTGATTTTCTCAAGGTGGGATATAATCGTTCCTTTCGTCATTCCTCTTTTGTCCGCCATTTCGTTTAGAGAAAGGCCCGTGTCTATGAAGGCTAGCGTCTTCTCGTGTGTGGGGACGCGTTCCCCCGGTTCTTTTTTCGTTTTTTCTTTTTTCGCGTTTTTATTTATCTGTTTTTCGTCAAGAATACCGCCGCATTTCTTTATAAATTCATCGTGCATTTTGTGAAGATTTCCATCGGAAAATCTTTGTAATACTTTTTCCCATTTGATTGACTCGGACAGAAGGTATTTATTAATCTCAAGCGCGGCCGGATGCACGGCAAATGCCATTTCGTTAATGCCGATTAGCGAGAGTCCGGCAAGCGCGCGCAGTCGCGAAAGCGCCACATAGCCTTGTCCGGGCACGAATGATTTGGAAAGGTCTATCTCGGCGGCATCCAAGCTCATCCCTTGGCTTTTGTGAACTGTAATTGCCCACGCGAGACGAATTGGCAGTTGCTCCACTTGCGCGAGGATTTTCCCGTCTTCTTCAATAACCCATTCGGCCGGTTCAACATAAATAGTCTTGCCGGAAAATGTTTTTACTATTGGCGCGCCATTGTTGAAATCCTCTACAACCCCAAGTGTGCCGTTCACATATCCTTCTTCAAAATTATTTTTTACAAACATCACTACGGCATCTTTTTTTAAACGAAGCGTTTCAGGCGCCAGGATACTTTTTTTAAGCGAATCCGCGAGAGCCTTGCGTCCTTTGCTGTTCATCTCAAAAATATATTCTTTTCCGGGGAGTTTCTTAAGTTCTTTATTGTTCTCTTCGTCAACATCAATATTATGCGTGTATAGCCGTGTCGGCGCGCTCTTTTCGGTCGTGTCATTACACATTCTTGATAGCTTTTCTCGCGTATTTGAAGATATTTCTCCGCTTCGTATCTCTTTTAAAATGATTTCCAAGGCATTGTCGTTGTGGCGAAATTGTTCGTTTAAGTAGCACACACGCACATCCATAGAGCGCCAAGCGTCTGAGGCGGTGACAAATTCCACATTTGCGCCTCTTTGTCCGATAGGCGGGAGCTGGAAAAAATCCCCGGAGAGGATTATCTGCATCCCGCCGAAAGGTTCATTATTTCTTTTTATTGCGCGACATACGCGCTCCACTGTGTCAAAGAGAGATGGTGAGAGCATTGAGACCTCGTCTATTATAAGGACTTTTGCTTTTTCAATTCTTTTGTATAAATATTCTTTCTCGGTGAGAGCTTCAATCTCTCTGTCTGAAAGGGTATCTTGTATGCCTATGCCGGACCACGAATGGATAGTTACACCGCCAATGTGAGTGGCGGCAATGCCAGTGGACGCCGTTACCCCAATTGGCACTTCGCGGTGTTTTAGATAAGTGATGTATTCGTTAATTACATATGTCTTGCCACTGCCGGCTGCGCCGGTCAGATATACATTTTTCCCGGCTTTTAAGATATCAAGCGCCATTTTTTGCTTCATAACAAATATTGTAGCATAGAAAATTCACCTTATGGCGCAAGGTGAGACCTTGCGGTGGAAGTAGGGAATTTATCTTTTTAAATAATCGTTTATTATCTTTTCCACTTCGCCGACTGTGTTTGCCTCCATTAGCTTTAAGCGAAGTTCTTTCGCGCTGGATTTTCCTCCGGAGGCGGGCCAGCCGTTAACGTAGGCATTGAAATGTTTTTTCATAATTGAAAAGTTTTTGCGGGGAGTAATTTCCTCAAATAACTTTGTGTGTTCCAGCAGCACTTTTAATTTTTCTTCTGGCGTTATCTCTTTTTTGTTTTCATCAAACAACCACGGGTTTCCGAATACCGCGCGGCCAAACATTACCCCGTCAGCTCCTGATTCTTTTGCTTTCTTTCTGGCGTCTTTGATGTCGGCAACATCGCCATTTCCAATAATTAGCGTGGAGTGTCTGTTGCCGGCTCTGGTGTTTTCTGTCCCGTCTCTTATTTCAACAGCTCTTTTTACGAAGTTCCAGTCTGCCGGTTCTTTTGACATCTGCTTTCGTGTCCGCGCGTGGATTGTTATTGCTGACGGCTCAGCGGAGAGGAGTATCGGGAGCCAGCTACCCAGTTCATCGTTGTTATAACCAATCCTTGTCTTCACTGACACCGGCAGGTCGCCGGCGCCTTCTTTGGCGGACTTTATAAGCTCAACTGCGAGCTTAGGATTCTTCATAAGCGCCGCGCCGGCTCCTTGCTTCTCAATGCTTTTGTCGGGACACCCCATATTTATATCTATGCCGTCAAAGCCAATTTCGCGGACAAGTTTAGCCGCTTTCTTCATCATCTCTGGCTTGGAAGTAAAGATTTGCGCGACTACAGGTCTTTCATTATCGGTGAAATCCAAGTCTTTTATAATAGCGCCCTTGCCTCCGAGGAAAAGTCCGTCTGCAGACACAAATTCCGTCCAGATGATATCCGGCTTTCCATACTTTGCAATAATCCGCCTGAAGGCGGCGTCAGTGACATCCGCCATCGGTGCCAGCGCAAAAAACGGTTTATTAAGTTTTCCCCAAAATCCTTTTGGCATTCAAAACTGCGGGACCTGGATTCGAACCAAGATACTCGCCTCCAGAGGGCGATGTCCTACCATTAGACGATCCCGCAATGTTTAATTTTTAACACAAATTTAGCTGAAAATCCAGTTTTTATCGCCAGTATATTATGTCAACGTGGCAGGTTGACATGGCTTGATTTGCCAGTCTTGCAAAAATTGTTGAGTAATTTCTACCCGTCTAGTATAATGAAATTATGGAAAATGAAATTTTAAAAAAGCTTGAAGAGAACAAACAGAAGATAAATGAGATATACGTATCGGTGGAGAAGACGAGAAAATACTTTTTCTGGACGATGGTCATTACGCTGGCGGTTGTTGTCTTGCCTTTGATTGGTCTGCTTTTTGTAATACCGTCATTTTTATCCAGCTATAGCACCGCGCTGAGCGGACTTTAATTTGTGGCATTTTATCGATATGACAATTTATTATGAAATTTAAATTTTTACCTTTTCTTGTAATATTTCTCTTTATTGCGGCCAGTATTTTCGGTTTCCTTTATATGGCTGGGATGACTAATTCCGAGTGTCCCTTATTTCAGATGCTTGGAGGAAGTTGTTCTCCTAATACGAACGTTTTGGTTTTAATATCTCACCATTTGGCGGGGTTTAAGACCCTTTCTTCAATATTTATTTCTTTGAGCATTTTTGCTTTGTTGTTCTTTTTATCTTTGGCGTCTTTGTCAGTATTTTCCCTTGTCTTTTTGCCGGATAAATTTTACTTCAACTTTAAGCCGGATAATTATATTGAATTTAACCCGATAGAGGATTTAATCTCCTGGCTTTCTCTCCTGTTCTTGGGTGAAGAAGCCTTTCTTTCTTGTTTGCCGGTTTAATCTCTAGCTATAATTTAATTTATCTTTAGGAAGATTGCCGGTTAAATTTATTATCCGGTTTTTTTAATTTAAAATAATAATATGAATAAAAATTTAATAACTTATCTAGTTGGAGGAGCGGTCATTATAGGGTTTATCGTTGTGATGGCGCTGGTCTCCGGAGGGAAGATAATTAATAGCGATAAATCGTTGTCTTATTCAATGGGCGCTTTAAGCGTCTTGTCCGGGGATTATAATTTCGGCACTATCTCAATGGCAGACGGCAAAGTGCCGCATAATTTTGAAGTTAAAAACGAGAGCAACGAGCCGGTGGTTATAAGCAAGGTTTATACTTCTTGCATGTGCACTATCGCTTATGTCATAGAAGAAAATGGAGAGAGGCATGGCGAATACGGTATGTTGATGCAAGGCGGTCCATCGGGAGAGGTTGGCATAGAAATACCTGCCGGTAAATCTGTTATTCTTGAGGCGGTCTTTGATCCGGCGGCGCATGGACCGGAGGGAACAGGCAAGGTAAAACGAGTCGTTTATCTGGAGACTAATTCCCGGACAAAGCCTAAGTTGGAAGTCATTTTTGAGGCGGAAGTGATAAAATAAAAAAATATGAAAAAATATATAGCAAAAATTCATGAATCTATGCCGATTATAATAATAACGGCTATTATCGCTTTCGGCTTTATCGTGTATGATATGAGAGTAAGAATTATTCGGACTGAAAATGTGATAACTCATATGGACCAGGAGGTGGACGAAGCAAATACGGGTATAAAAAGATTGTTAAAGAGAGATAGGGGGGTAGTGACCCAAGCCGATTCTTCAAATTTATTGCCCGTAGCGAGTGCGGATAATAAAGAATTTGATTTTGGGATTATAGAAAAAAAGAATGGAGTAGTGAATACTACTTTCATGATTAAGAACGATGGGGAGGGGGCGCTTAAAATTAATGCGGGCGATATCACCACTTCCTGCGGCTGCACCACGGCAAAAATAGATAAGGAAAATGTAGCTCCGAATGATGAAGTTATACTGACAGTCTTCTTTGACCCGAATTTTCATGAAGAACTGCAAGGAAGATTTTCTCGTTCGGTTTTTGTGCCGACAAATGACCCAGACAACAGAGAGATTGAGTTTAAGATATTCGTAGAGATTAAAAGTTAAATATTTATATGAGCGATAAAAATAAAGAATTGAATAAAGAGAAGTTTGGTAATTCTGTTTGGAAGCTAGTGGCATTGGCATTTTTAGTTTTTATCATTATCATTGTTAACCAGGTAAACAGCGCGGGGAAAAAGAAAGAAGAACAAATCTTAGTTGTCGGTTCTGGCGGGTCTTCTGTTCCAGCGGGGGAGGTTTTGTCGCAAGAGGGCGTTACTCTGCCTGTCGCGTGGGGTTCAATAGGAAAACAAATGGTGGAAAACGGAGTGATAGACGGCGAGAAATTTGAATCTTTATACGCGAAGAGGGGCGGATTGAGCGATGAAGATAAGAAGCTTCTTTACGGCGACGGTAATGGCAATATTAAAATTACCTCGGAGAATGCCGGCGTAATATTGAATCTCGCTTGGGCTTTCGGTCTCTCAAATAAAAATCCAATTCTTGAAGAAGGTCCGATGACGGACTCGCGTTATGGCGGGGCGGGCGGTTTTGCTTCAACTGGCGGATGGAGTCTCTCAAAAGGCAAGACGATGGACTATTATAGCAAATATCAATTTGTCATTTTGACAAAAGAACAGCAAGAGCTTGTGGAAAAAGTTTCAAAGAATATTTATCGGCCGTGTTGCGACAATTCAACATATTTCCCTGATTGCAATCACGGTATGGCGATGCTTGGTCTTTTGGAAATTATGGCGGCTGGCGGCGCTACTGAACAAGAGATGTATCAGAATGCGCTTGCGGTGAATTCTTATTGGTTTCCGGAGACTTATCTTACTATAGCCAAGTATTTTGCAAAGCGCGGAACGGCTTGGTCTCAAGTTGACGCCAAAGAAGTGTTGGGCGAGCTTTATTCAAGCGGGACGGGATATAGGCAAGTACTTTCCGATGTTGAGCCGGTAAAGATTCAAGGCGGCGGTAGTTGTGGAGTGTAAGCAGTATAATTTTTTAAAATATATTTGATAAACATGGAAACTCCAAATAAAAAATCTTACGCCATACCAATCACCATCATTGTTGCCGGCTTGTTAATCGGCGCGGTAATATTGATTACTCGGTATGATGGTAAAAATAGCAACGGCTCTTTGAAGAAAGATGAAAATTCCACTAAAACTTTTAAAAAAGGGGATAATGTGAAGCCTGTTACGGAAGAAGACCATATTTTAGGGAATCCGATGGCATCTGTTAAAATTATAGAATTTTCTGACTTGGAGTGCCCGTATTGCAAGAGTTTCCATCCGACAATGCAGTGGATTATGGAAGAATATGGCAAGAAAGGAGAGGTGGCGTGGATTTATAGGCATCTTCCGATAGATTCCAGTCATCCCAAATCAAGAAAGGAAGCGGCGGCGGCGGAGTGCGCGGGAGAGATAGGCGGAAATCAGAAATTTTGGGAATTTGTGGACAGGGTATTTGAAATTACTCCGTCCAACAATGGACTTGACCCGGCTAAATTGCCTGAAATTGCCGAATACATAAAATTAGATAAAGGGAAATTTGATGAATGCCTTTCAAGCGGCAGATATGACAAACACATAGAGGATAATCTTCAAGACGCGATTTCTTCCGGGGCGGATGGGACACCTTACAGCATTCTTATAGATACGGAGGGGAAGAAAATTGTTTTATCAGGAGCTCTGTCTTATGATGAAGTTAAGCAGGCGATTGAGGCGGCATTAAATAAAAAATAATATGAGTAGCAATAAAATAGACAAATGGTATAAAGACAGACCTACTTTGATAGCTCTTATCACCGGTTTTTTCAGCACTTTTCTGACTCTTCTTAATACTTTTTTTAGGCATTAAGAGACATTAAATTACTTGGATGTTCAAAATCTCAAAGCGAGAGGAGGAAGTTTTATTTGCGATAATTATTAGAAAGTGGGATAATTAAAATAAGTCCGGTATTATAAGATTTAACTTTGAAATAAATATGGAAAATAAAAAAACCAATGTTATTTTAGCCGTAGTTATAATACTTTCTTTGGTTGTAGTCTCCGGGATAATTTTTTGGTCATGGTGGTCCGGCCGAACAAACAATAATGCGCCTGAAGAGCCGCTTCCTGCCGCAGAGACGCCGCTTAAAGCGCCTGATAAAATAATCACCGCCAAACATCAGTTTAAAGACGATGTTCATACTATAGTAGGGGAGATTGATATGCCCACGCCTTGCCATCTCTTGAATTGGGATGATGTGGTAATTTCCCAGTCTTTTCCCGAGCAGGTAATGATCAATTTCAAAAGCATTTATAAGTCAGAAGAAGCTTGCGCGCAGGTTATTACACCGCAGAGATTCAAAGTGACATTTAAAGCTTCACAAAACGCGGTCATTTCCGCCACTTTGGATGGCAAGAAGATCATATTGAATCTCATAGAAGTTCTGAATGGCGAAGATATTGATAATTTTGAATTGTTTATAAAGGGGTAAGACTTTTATTTAGTGTCGCGCAAGGTCATTGAATAGCGCAGTCCCCAAAGCATTATCACGGCAAGAATCAGAAAAAGATATTGATAAGCGAAGAATTTTAAAATGATTGTCGCAATAACCGGCGCTATAATATAGGCTGCCGGCTGGGTATTTCTGAAAAAGCTTATGACATTTACATCGGTGTCGTTTATTTGTTTGAAGAAATAACTTTCGCTTGTTATCTCAATGAAGCTCGCGCCTATTCTTGTGATGAAAAGGATGATTATCCATACGAGCAGATTAGCTGAAGTTAAGAAAGCGATAATTCCGGTTGAGAGGGCGGTAATTAAAAATCCTACTGTTAGAAATTCTTTTTCTCCGAATCTGGAGTCCGCTAATTTCCCCAGCGGCAGTTCAAACAATATGTAGGGGAGGAGCATTATAGTGAACATAACCCCTATCTCGCCCCAAGAGAAACCTATATGGCGCTTTAAATAAATAGGCATATAGATGACCATCCAGCCAAAGAAGAATTGGAGCAAGAATGATGCCATAAATATTTTTCGGATATTTTTATTATCCAGGACTTCTTTTAATGTTTTCCAAAACGGTGGATGGTAATAATGATTGTCCGGAATATTTTTGAAATTCAAATATATTATCAAAAGAAGAGGCGCTAAAATCAAAGATGACATAAGGTATATTTTCCAAAATTCGGAATCATTTAATGCGTATCCGACTAAAATAGGTGAAATGACCCAAGCCAGATTGACGACGGTTAAGAATGCTCCCCGTATTCCGCCAGTGAATGAGTTTTTGGAAAAATGTTCTATGAAAACATCAAAATTGAATTTCAAAAGAACTAAAAAGCCGTAATGAATTATGAAAAGAGAGATAATAATCCAGGGATTTTTGAACAATATTAATCCTGCCAGACTTAACATCTCAAGCAAGATTAAAAATATCATTGTCTTGAAATTGCCTAATTTGCTTAAAATGAATGAAATTTTGTTCAGGAAAAATATCGCCAGGATGGCGCCAATGGTGAAGATAAGCCCCACGAATTTCTCATTGATGAAATTGCTTAAGAAAGAAGAATCTATATAGGCGGTGAAAGCCGTATGGATGGTGAATAAAAAACCGGCGGAATATAAGATATTGAGTATTCTTTTGTTCATAAACATTACACTTCTAATATCACCGGCAAGACCATTGGACGCCGTCTGGTTTTTTTGAAAAGAAAGTCAGCTACTCTTTCCCGAAGATTGTTTTTGACATAATCTATATTTACCGGGTGCATTTCCACAGTGGCTTCTTCTATTGTTTTTCTAATAAGAAAACGGGTCGCGCGAAGCAGTTCTTGCGATTCGCGGAGATAGACAAAGCCGCGGGAAATAATATCAGGAGAATTTTTTACTTTGCCTGTGTTTGTGTCAATTACCGCTATGATTACAAATATGCCGTCTTGCGCCAGGGCTTGTCTGTCGCGAAGCACCACTTCTTTCACATCGCCGACACCTAGTCCGTCAACCATAACAAGGCTTGAGGGAGCATATTCTTTTATCTCTTCTATTTTGTCTTTAGACACTTCTATTATAACTCCGTTGTGCGAAGGAATAACGATGTTTTCAACCGGCATTCCAGTGCTCTCCGCCAGCTCTTTGTGCACGGAAAGCATAAAATAACTGCCGTGTATCGGTATAAAGAATTTGGGTTTTATTATCTTGTGCACAAGCTCCAGTTCTCCTGCGTAGGCATGCCCGCTTGAATGGATGTCAGCCATTTTATAATGGATTATCTTGGCTCCTTGTCGCGATAGATTATCTTTAAGGTTTTGCACGCTTCTTTCATTTCCTGGAACCACGGAAGATGATAAAAATATCGTATCACCTTTTTTAATTCTGATGTTTTTATGTTTTTTATTGGCGATGCGGACCAAGGCGGCATTTTCTTCTCCTTGCGAGCCGGTGCATATCGCCAGTATTTTTTCCGGCGGATAATTATCTATTTCACCTGCTTGTATTATTACCCCCTTTTTTATCTTTACATACCCAAGTTCTTGCACCATTTCCAGATTAGTTTTCAAACTATACCCGTCTATCACAACTTTTCTGTCCAGTTTTTCGGCGATTTTTACCATTTCCGTCACTCTCTCCAGCAATGAGGCGAATACAGCGGTGATAATTCTCCCTTTTGATTTGCGGAATAATTCTTCCAGATTTTTGTGGACTTGTTTTTCCGGCAAAGAGAAGCCGGGAGTTTCAACATTGGTTGATTCCATGAGGAGCAGAAGGTTATTTTCTTTCCCGATTTCTTCAAATTTTTCCAGCTCCCTCTTTACCGGTTTGCCTTTGCCGTCGTGTTCAATTTTAAAGTCGCCGGGATAGATTATATTGCCGAGCTCGGTTTCCACTATAATACCTATGGCGTCAGGTATGGTGTGTTCTATGTCAAAGAATTTGGCCGCGAAATTTTTCCCAAGCTTTATCTTGTCTTTTGACGCCACTTCTCTTATCTCCGGTTTGGCAATATGAGGAAATTCTTCGTATCTTTTCAGTATCATCGCTTTGGACAGTTTAGAAGTATAGATTATCGGGTTTCCGATTCTTTCGGAAAGATAAGGGAGACCGCCAACATGGTCCAAGTGGCCATGGCTTATCATAATGCCGCGTATTCTTTCTTTCCTCTCTTCCAGATATTGCGTATTCGGTATAAGATAATCCACTCCGGGATGGTCTTCTTCTGGGAATTGCACACCGGCGTCTATTATTATAATGTCGTCTTTGTATTCAATGGCGGTCATATTTTTACCAATCTCTTCAACTCCGCCCAATGGGATGATTCTTATATTTTCGCTCGTATTTCTTTTTGAGACAATATTTTGCCCGGGATATGGATAAGGACGGCGACTATCCTGCATAACGTTATTGCGTCCGCGCCCGGGTCTGGCGGATTTTCCTCTGTACACGGATTTTATTTTTGGCGGCATTCCTGCGTTAGATTTGCCGTCTGGGGTTATTTGTTTTTCTAGCATATTTTTAGTTAATTTAATTAATTTATATTGGATAATATTTTCCAAACTTTTTTGGTTTCTAGATGCCACTTGTATATATCATTGAATCTTTCTGATGGAAGGGTTATATTTTTTGTATCAAATCCTTTGAGTGATTTCGGAGTTAGAAATATATATGAAGGCGAATAAAGAAAGACTGCCGGACTATCTTTTCTCACTTCTTCTTGGAATTTTAGATATTTTTTTTCTCTTTCCGCCGGGTCTTTCGTCTTCCGCGCTTCTTCCAGCAATTTATCGACCATTATATTTGTGTAAAGAGCTATGTTAAGCCCCGGGTCGTTTCTTTGAGAAGAATGCCAGAAAGCGAAAGGGTCCGGGTCGTGACTTAGTATTTCTCCGAAGATAAGAGCGTCGTATTTTCGCGGTCTTATCACATTTTGGTTTAAATCGCTTACTTCAAAGATTTTCAAATCCACTTTTGCGCCCAATTCTTCCCACATGGACTTGATAAGTTCGCCGGTCTGTTTTAATTCAGGAACATTTGATGTTGAAATGGAAAACTCCAGCCGGGTGGTTTCTTTTCCGGATTTCTTTTCAAAGACATTATCTTTTTCGTTCAGTTTCCAGCCCGATTGTTCAAGAATTTTTCTCGCTTTTTCTATTTTTTCTCCCCAAGTTTCTTCTTTGCCATTTTGATTTTCCGGTGTTATCGCTCCCAATGTTCCGGGCGGAAGAGGGGAGTCAATCTCTACGCCGAATCCCATAAGCATCGTTTCTATTATCTTTTGTTTGTCGGTTGCTTCGCTTAAGGCAAGTCTAACTTCTTTTTTGGCAAAGAGAGGCGCGTTATTTTGGTTGAAAAATACGCCGAATATTCGGGGGAGAGTTAATATGTTTATATTGGAATTATCTTTTTTAAGTGAAGACATATTTTTAGGAGAAATACCGCCGATTGTGGATATTTCCCCATTTTGAAGGGCGTTGAGAAGTTTTTCTTCGTTCGGGTAAAATGTTACCATAAGATTTTTAATAAAAGGGCGGCCTAAGGAAAAATCCTTATTCGCGTCCAATACATAAGAAGTGACGATGCCGGAAGAATTCTTATTTATTTTTGCTATTTTATAAGGGCCTGACCCGATAGGATTTATATTGAATTCAGAAAAACTCATCAATCCGGATGAAGCTTCAGCCCAAATGTGTTGAGGCAGTATCCCCAGCGTGGTATTCTCAAGAAACGGCGCGTAAGGCTGAGCCAATGTGAATTTTAGGGTTTTATCGTCAATTTTTTCAACTTCCACGCCCTCCCAACTCGCCCTTTTAGGACTTTTCATGGCAGGGTCTTTTATTTGGGCTATCGTGAAGATTACATCGTCGCTTGTGACCGGTTTTCCATCGTGAAAGACGGCATCTTTTTTTAAAGTGAAAGTATAAGAAAGCCCGTCTTCACTTTCAGAATAATCCGAAGCGAGGTCAAGCCACAGCTTGCCGTCGCTTCCGGTTCGCATCAGGCTTGAATAGACAAGAGCGGTTATGTCGCGGTCCGCGTCTGACATTTCCAGTATCGGATTTATAAATCTTGGTGTTCCTATTATTCCAATATTCAATGTGCCGGCGAATTTCGGAACTTCTACGGAGATTGAATCATTGAATGTAATGAGCGCTCCAATGGCGCTTATGATAAAAACAATAAAAAAGATAAAGAATAGTTTTTTATCCCTTTGGGAAAGTGTTTTTAAAGCGACATTTATTTCCGGATATGTTGGAAATCCAAATCGGCTTAAAAGAGAAGGTTTTTTTTCTTGTTGCATAGTTGAATCAGTTAAAGCTTTAAAAAAATAAGAGTATTTATTTTCTTTTTATACAATTTACGTTTAAATGATGAGAGTGAGCAAAGTTGATAATACGAAAAGTACACCTAAAATGATGGTTGCCGTAAAGAGAAATTTTTCAATGCCACGTCTGGTGTGATATGAACCGCCGTCTGAACTGCCGCCAAAAGCGCCACCTAATCCATCCCCGGTCTGTTGGAGGAGTATTACCGTAACCAAAAGAACAGATAAAATTATCTGCATAAACGGCAGAGATTTAGCTATTAGTTCCATTGTTTTAAATACTAGCAAGATTCTAAAAATAAATCAAGTTGGACTGTTTGACATTATCAATAAAATCAATAGAATACTTAAATATGGAGAAAATTAAACCTTTAGGTGACCGCGTTTTGGTGGAGCCGGTTTCTGCTGAAAATCGCGGAGCTAAGACCAAATCGGGGATTATTATTCCCGATACTATTGATAAAGAAAAACCGGAACAAGGGATAGTGGCGGCCGTTGGTCCAGGAAAGATTGGCGATGACGGTAAGCTTATTCCGGTGAGTGTCAAGAAAGGGCAAAAAGTTATTTTTTCAAAATACGGCCCGGATGAGATAAAAATCGGCGATAAAGAATATTATATCTTGAGCGAGTCGAGCATATTAGCAATAATTGAGTAGTTAATAATTAAAATAATTTTTAAAATTTTTTAATATAAAATATTATGGCAAAACAAATTATTTTTAACGAAAAAGCCAGAAGTGCTCTTAAGCAGGGGGTGGATATCATATCTGACGCAGTGAAAGTAACCCTCGGTCCCAAAGGGAGAAATGTAGTTTTTGATAAAGGCTACGGCACGCCGACTATTACCAATGATGGCGTCTCTATTGCCAAAGAGATAGAGCTTGAGAATAAGATTGAGAATATGGGCGCGGAGATTGTGAAAGATGTGGCGTCAAAAACGAATGATATTGCCGGTGACGGCACCACTACGGCTGTGGTGTTGACCCAATCCATTATAAAAGAAGGGATGAAATTTACCACAATGGGTGTCAATCCTGTTGGCGTCAGGCTCGGCATAGAGTCGGCTTCAAATCATATTGTGGAAGCGCTTAAGAAAATAGCCAAACCGATAAAGAGCAAAGATGAAGTGGCGCAAGTGGCGACAATTTCCGCTGAATCTAAAGAGATGGGCGAGGAGATTGCCAAGGTTTTGGATAAGATAGGCAAAGACGGCGTGGTGACTGTTGAAGAATCGCAGACTTTCGGTTTGGAGACCGAGATAGTGGAAGGGATGCAGTTTGATAAAGGGTATATCTCTCCGTATATGATTACAAATGCCGAAAGAATGGAAGCGGAATATGAAAATGCGCCTATTCTTATAACCGACAAGAAGATTTCAACCATAAATGATATTCTCCCTCTTTTGGAAAAACTTTTGAAGACCGGGAAAAAAGAGCTTGTAATTATCGCTGATGATGTGGAAGGGGACGCGCTGGCCACTTTTGTGGTGAATAAGCTTCGTGGCATATTCAGCGTGCTTGCTATAAAAGCGCCCGGTTATGGTGATAAGAAGAAAGAGATGCTCTCTGATATCGCCGCTGTTACGGGTGCAAAAGTTATCTCGGAAGAAGTGGGATTAAAGCTTGATAAAGCTGAAGTCGCAATGCTTGGTTCGGCCAGAAAAGTGATAGCTTCCAAAGAAAATACTACGATAGTTGGCGGCAAGGGTAAAAAAGCCGATATTGATGCGAGAATTGACCAGATAAAAAATGAGATTAAAAAGAGTTCTTCCTCATTTGACAAAGAGAAGCTTCAGGAAAGATTGGCGAAATTAACAGGCGGAGTGGCGATTATAAAAGTGGGGGCCGCCACTGAAGCGGAAATGAAATATAAGAAATTGAAAGTGGAGGATGCCGTGGCCGCCACTCGCGCCGCGATTGAAGAAGGGATTGTGCCCGGTGGTGGCACCGCGCTTGTGAAAGCCGGAGCCATTGTTGATAAAGACTTTAAAGAAGGGAGAATTAAATCTCCTTCTAAAGATATTGCCCGGGAGTTTGAAGTCGGGTTTGAGATAATGATGAGAGCGATTGAAGAGCCATTGCGCCAAATTGTGCAAAATACCGGCAAACATGAGGGGGCGGTGATAGCATCGGAAATTAAAAAAATTGTTTTGGAAGATAATAAATCAAATGCCGGTTATAATGCCAATTCTGACGAGATAGTTTCCGATATGTTTAAAGAGGGGATTATTGACCCGGTGAAAGTGACGAGAACAGCTCTCCAAAACGCTTCGTCTGCCGCGGCGATTCTTTTGACCACTGAGGTGGCAATAGCGGACCTGCCTAAGAAGAATGAGAATGACGGCGCCGGTATGGGAGGCGGTATGCCGGGTATGGGCTATTAAATAATCCCACACCCCTCCGCAAGGTCTCACCTTGCGGAGGGAGGGGTGTGGGATTTTAGAGCGCGTGGTATAATTAAACATTATAAATAAACGAAAAATATTATGAAAATCATATATATAATCATCGCATTTATTGCGATTGTTTTGGGGTGGATAGTCGCTATCTATAACAGTCTTATAAGATTCGTTAATCGCGCTCGCGAGGCGTGGTCTGATATTGAGGTGCAGATGAAAAGAAGATACGATCTTATCCCTAATCTTGTGGAGACGGTGAAGGGTTACGCTTCTCACGAAAAAGGTGTTTTTGAGAAAGTGACGGAAGCGCGCGCTAGAGCGATGGGAGCGGAGGGAATTAAAGAAAAAGGGCAAGCGGAGAATATGCTCTCTGGCACATTGAAAACTCTTTTTGCCGTTTCTGAGAATTATCCTGACCTTAAGGCGAACGCGAACTTCTTGGAACTTCAGCGCGAACTCTCGGATACGGAAAACAAGATTCAGGCGGCGCGCCGCTTCTACAATGGCAATGTCCGCGATTTGAATATCAAGATAGAATCATTCCCTTCAAATATTATCGCTTCTTTATTCGGCTTCAAAAAAATGGATTTCTTCGAGCTTGAAGAGGAGGGTGCTAAAGAACCCGTAGCCGTTAAGTTCTAATCATCCTGCCGGTTTTTGTTATAAATATTGCAATATTTAAAATATGGCAACTCTTTACACCCAACAAGATAAGAATATAAGGAAGACTTGGATGCTTTTCACTCTCTTTTTAATTGTGGTTATCGGCATTGGTTGGGCTTTCAGCTTCATCTATCAGAATCCGGGGATTTTGTATTTCGCGGTGATTTTCAGTGTGCTTATGAATTTTTTCAGCTATTGGTATTCGGATAAGATTATCTTAAAGATGTCCGGCGCCACACCATCCTTAAGAGAGACTCACCGAGAGCTATACAATATAGTGGAGAATCTAAGCATTACTGCCGGTCTGCCAGTGCCAAAGATTTATATAATAAATGACACTGCGCCGAACGCTTTTGCCACCGGTAGAGACAAGGAGCATGCGGCGGTGGCGGTGACCTCGGGGCTCTTGGATATATTGGACCGCTCCGAGCTTGAAGGAGTAATCGCGCACGAGCTTTCGCACATAGGGAATCGCGATATTTTGATTTCAACTGTGATTGTAGTGCTGGTGGGTTTTGTCGCTCTTTTGTCGGATTTTTTCCTTAGGTTTTCTTTATTTGGTGGGAGGAGCAGAGACAGGGAAAGAGATGACAGGCTTGGAATCATTATGATGGCTGTCGGGATAATTCTCGCCATTCTTGCTCCTCTTGTCGCAATGCTTATCCAACTTGCCATCTCAAGAAAGAGAGAATTCTTGGCTGATGCTTCAGGCGCTCTTTTGACAAGGTACCCGGAAGGGCTGGCTTCGGCGCTTGAGAAAATTTCCAATTACCCCGCCTCGGTAAAGAGAGCGAGCAATGCCACGGCGCATCTCTTCATTGCCAACCCGTTTGGCGCAAAAGGAAAAGGAAGCCGGCTTGGCGGATTATTTATGACGCATCCTCCCGTGGAGGAGAGGATAAGGGCACTCAAAGGGTTGAATATGTAAAAATATGGATAAAGATAAGGAGATAAAGAAACTTAAAGCGGAGATAGAGAAACTTAAGAAACTTGTCATAAGAGACGAGCTTACGGGAGTTTTAAATCGCAGGGGACTGAATGAAGAGCTCTCAATTCTTTTTAACGAAGCTATCGCCTTAAACGGGCACAGGCACAAGAGAAAATTGCACGTGGATGATTTCTCAATTATTTTTATAGACATTGATAATTTTAAGAAGATTAATGATATCTACGGCCATAATGTCGGTGATTTGGCGTTGAAGAAGATTGCCGCGTTTTTGAGAAAAAAGATGAGGAGCATTGATATAGTGGGGCGTTTCGGAGGTGAAGAATTTGCGATAGCGATGCTTGGCGCTTCGGAGGATGATGCTTATAAGAAAGCAAAAGATATAAAGGAAGACATAAAACGCGATATAAAATTCGCTAAATATAAAAATTTAAAAGTAACATTGAGCGTTGGCGTGGCTTCGGTGAAAGAGTCCGTGGCAAAAAGTGTTTTGGAACTTATCGTTTGCGCCGATAAGGCGATGTATGAAGCGAAGCATAACAGGGGGAAAGACAATGTTGTGAGGTATAGCGAGATTTCTTAAAATTCATATAATATAAGTATGGTTATGGAAAGACATTTTGAAGGATTTGAAAGAGATGCTTTTAAAGAGGAGCAAAATGAAGACCCGAGAATAGATGACGCTTTTTCCGTTATTGATGAAGATTTGTCAGACCCTCATTTTACGGAAGCAAAGCCAAGACCGGATAAGCTTACCGATAGTGAGCTTGAAGTTGCCAAGAAATTTAATGAAGATAATCTTACTGAAGAAGAACTAAACGAAAAATTTGAAAAAGCAAATAGCCTTAAAGAGGGGAATCCTCGATTTGAATTTCTTGCCGCTATAAGAAATAAAGTGTTAACGAAAAAAGCTTGGAGAAGACTTGAAGAGAGGAAAAAGAATCATGAAGCCGGGGAATAGTAAAATATTTGAAGTTAATCTATAATAAATTACTCTTAATATTATATTTGTAGGAGTGGTTGAGCGGTTTAATGAGAGAGATTGTTTCCGATTTTGTTAAGATTGTGTTTTAGTAAAATCGAGAATCAGCGAAAATAATGATTTTCTTTAAGACGGAGGCGTCGCATAGTGGTCTAGTGCGTTCGCTTGGAAAGCGGATATACCGCAAGGTATCGGAGGTTCGAATCCTCTCGCCTCCGCCAGATGTCCAAGTTAGAACCTTAGGTACGGCAAGGCTTTTTGAGCCTTGTGACGGCTTCGGAGGTTCGATCTTGGAGACTTGCAAGTCCATAAGAACATCAAAGACTGGCGTCCACAACGGCGTCAGTTTTTGATTTCTGACGATAAAACCCTCAAAGCAAAGCTTCATCAGTGTCCGCTTTTGATGCAACCCACTCGTCTGGAATACTCTATCTGCGTGATCAGTGAAATCCAACAGCTCATTGAACTTTTGAACGAACTTGTCCGACTTTCCTTCGAGCTCTCCCAACCGATCCTGATACATCTCCTTCTCCCTTAAAAGCTCATCCTGAATCTTTATAAAGACATCTGCGTCTATGATGCGTTTTGAACGATCCACAACGATATTACGGATCTGTTGCTGAAGCCTTATAAGCTCTTGCTTGAGACTTTTTCTTTCTTTATCTTCCTGATCCAAACGCTCTTTGGCGAAATATTGAAAATAAGAATCAAGCACCTTTTTGAACTTGTCTGGTAGATGCACCCGTCCGAGCATTGTTGCGACCTGTTCCTCAACCGTCTCCCAGCGTATGTATTTACGCTCTGAACAAGTCTTGTCGTTCCAATGGGTGCATGCGTAGTAGAGATGACCCTTTTGCGTCTGTCCGCAGAGCGTAGAACCGCAGACGGCACATCGCATAAAGCCGGCCATTGGATAGGAGTGCTTGCGACTGCGATCGGCAGAGTGATTGTGCTGTTGGATGATCTCTTGAACGTCATCAAATACCTTTTTAGTAATCAAAGATGGAAAGTTTGCCTGACATGTTGCTGAACGGGTTTTAACAAGACCATAGTAGATCGGGTTTGCGAGAATGTGCTCGATCGACGTCCGTCTCACCAGATTGCCGTACTTACTTTTGAAACCACGCTTGGCAAGTTCGGCCGCAAGCGAATCGTAGCTGTACTTTCCAGTCGCGTAGAACTCGAAGGCCATCTTTATAAATGGTGCTCGTAGATTGTCGACGATGAGCGATTTTGTTTTCTTGTCGTTTAAGTAGCCGGTCGGTGCGTATCCAGGGAACCGGCCACGCTCTACGGCCTCTTTGAGACCCTTCTTGACCTCCCAGCTGATGTTCTGGGACGTCCATTGAGCAATTGAGGACATGATGTTCTCGACCAGCTCTCCGGAGAAAGACTCATCGAATTGCTCGACCACCGAGATCAGACGAACGTCATGCTTTTTGAGCATCATCTTGATGGCCGCATAGTCGGCAACGTTGCGACACATACGGTCCAACTTGTGCATCAAGATCA
>CAYIGM010000010.1:0-18720 GCA_964363045.1 uncultured Candidatus Saccharibacteria bacterium | reverse complement strand
TCTTGGCAAGAAAGTTTATGTGACGGTAAACATTTTTGCTCATAATGAGCATATTGGTAAACTCCTTAAATATCTTGAGTTATTTAAAGGCGAGATGCCTGACGCTTTCATTGCCTCTGATCCGGGTGTCATCGCTATGATCAAAGAAATGTTGCCGAAAGCCAAGATTCATCTCTCTACTCAGGCGAACTGCACGAACTGGCGAGCCGCTAAATTTTGGCATGACCTTGGAGTGAAGAGGGTGGTCCTGGCGCGGGAAGTCGGCTTGAAAGAGATTAAGGAGATAAGGAAAAATGTTCCCGGGCTTGAGATAGAGGCTTTCGTCCACGGCGCGATGTGCATGGCCTACTCCGGCAGATGTTTTTTGTCGGCGTGGCTTACGGGCAGGTCGGCCAATCTTGGCGACTGCGCTCAAGTCTGCCGGTGGAAATATAATCTGGTTGAAGAAAAAAGGGATAATATGAATATTCCGCTTGAAGAAGACCAACACGGGAGTTATATTTTGAATTCCAAAGACCTTTGTCTTATAGATTATGTGAAGGATTTGAGAGATGCCGGAGTTGATTCGTTTAAGATTGAAGGACGGGCTAAGAGCGCGCATTATTTGGCGACAGTGGTGAAGTCTTACAAGAGCGTGATTGATGCGAATTTCTCCAAAGAGTCTGTTAGAGAAGCAAAAAGAGAGTTGAATAAAAATGTGAATAGAGAATATACAACCGGTTTTCTTTTAGGCAACGATACCGCCAGTATGCAAAATATGAAGAATAGAAGCGTTGGCTCGGACTGGGAATTTGCCGGAGAGGTATTGGAAAAAACCGATACCGGCATAATTGTGAAAGTTCATAATATCTTGAAAGTTGGCGATAAGATTGAAATAATCCAGCCGAAAGGAGATTTAATAAAGATGAAAGTAAAAAATATTTTGAAGAAGAAAAATGGGATAAGCGTGGCATCGGCCCATGGCGGTACAGAGGATTTTTTCATTATTGAAACAAAAAAAATGATTGAGCCGATGAGCCTTTTGAGAAGAAGAAGCAGCTGTTTTTATCCCCAAAACAGATAGTAAGATGACGCTTTTTTGATATAATTAAATTATGGATTGGTATTTAATATTGGTTGTCTCTCATCTTGTCGGGACGGTGCTTGGCGTCGGCGGAGCCACTTTTGCCGAGATTTTTTATCTTAAGGCGAAGAGGGACGGCATTTTTGAGCCGCTGGAAGTTGATTATCTTAGGGTCGCTTATTTTGTTTTAAGGATAGGTTTATTTATTTTAGTGGTTTCCGGTTTCGGCTTTTTGCTTTTTCTTCGTTTAAATGAATTTGGCGGACCTTTTCTTGGCGCAAGACTTTGGTTTAAGCTCTTACTTGTTCTTATTCTTGTTTTTAACACTTTTCTTATTCAGGCAAGGAAGATGCCGATGTGGCTCGGGTCGTCGATTTCCATCACTTCTTGGTATATGGCTATGGTATTGGGTCTTTGGAGAGGGCTTTCTTATTCTTTCGGACATATTACGGTAGCTTATCTTCTGGCTGTTCTTCTGGTTGCTTATATTTTGCATATAATAGATACACGAGTTTTAAAATCGGTAAAAATGAAAAAATAAAATGAATATCTTTTTAGCAATTCTTTTGGTCCTGCATGTCCTCATTGGCGTAATCGGCGTATTTCTTTTTGGCGGTGTGGCTTTGGGTTTGTTTAGGAAAAATATTTCGGTTAGAATGCTTAAATCATTTTCTTTTTTGGGCTTGATTGCTTTTTTAACGGCTTGGACTTTAGGCGGGTATTATTATGTTGTTTATTACGGCAGTAAGGTTAAGCCGATTATCAAGGCCGGCAATATGCCGTGGGCGCATTCCATTGTGATGGAAGCAAAGGAACATATATTTTTATTTATGCCATTTTTGGCGTTTGTGTCTGTAATTTCAATATGGCTTTTGAGAGAGAATTTAAATGAAATGCCTAAGTTTAGAAATGCCGTGGCGCTAGTTTCATTGACGGTTTTTATTATAGGAATATTAATGGCGCTTGCCGGTATTGTAATTTCCGGAGCGGCAACAGTCTAAAATATTATGGAGAAAAAATTAAAAATTGTCGCTTCATTTACCATTGCCGCTATTTTTAGTGTTTTATTTATAACTTTTATGACTATTTTTGGTGAATTTAATAAACCTTTTAAAGATTGGCTGGCTGGCGTTTTTTATCATCATTGGATAGGTAAAAGCGCGCTTGCTATGGTTATATTCTTCGTAGTGGCTTTAGTTCATTGGACCGCTTCACTTAAAATGCACCCCATCGCTATAGATACTAAGGTAAGGAGAGCTCTTATTGCATTATTTGTTATCACGATACTCTCAACCTTGGCCATCACTGGATTCTTCATTCTTCACTACATGAAGATTTTCTAAAAATATTTTTTTGGTCATCTAGCAAAAATGTGCACCACTCGGTGGTGCACATTTTTCACCAACTTTATTGCTGCAATGTTAACAATTTAATGTTATAATTAAATATAAGGTCGATTTTACAATAAAATTATACGCTAAAACGAAAAGCAAAAGTAAATTAAAATATTATGGAA
Organism: uncultured Candidatus Saccharibacteria bacterium; assembly: GCA_964363045.1. Classification (GTDB taxonomy): domain Bacteria; phylum Patescibacteriota; class Minisyncoccia. The sequence continues at coordinate 16,141 of CAYIGM010000010.1, read as the reverse complement.
AATTCAATAAAATTAATAAAATTTATTCTGATAATAAATATTATAATTCTTATTGTGGCATTTGCTATTTTGGGCTTGCAAATCTATCAAATAACAAGTATGCCGATTGCGGTGCAAGATCAAAAAGAAGCCAAAGGTGAAAATCAAATCGAATCTCAACAGCTAAAACAACCGATAACACCCAATAAGGCTCAACTTCCAAACGCGGGTCAATTGCCGGCAGATGCAACCCAACTTGAAGCTCCAACTAAAATTCAGCCACCCGCTGGAAAAATATCAACTGACAAGTGTGGAGACGGCGTCTGCGATTCCATTGAAAGACAGTCGGGTGCCTGTTCTCAAGACTGCAAAAGTAATTAATTAAATAGCCGCGCTATTAACGTTTTAGGCAAAACATTAATAGCGGCCATTATTTCGATAGAAGAAAAGTCATGAATAATTCACTGTTTAAAAAAATTATAATCGTCAATGTTTTAGTCTTGGTTTTATTTTCTCTATTTATTGTTTTGGAAGTCGCTCCGTTTTTTAAAGAATTTACTCGAGAAAAAGAAAAATTAACGACAAGACAAATAAAACAAGAAATAAATAAGGAAGAAAAGAGTGAGGCGGTTAAGGAACAAGAAACAACCAAAGAAATAAATAAGGAGGATAAAAAGGCTGAAATAACCGTTGATTATAATGACAACCTTGGAGAATTCAGTCCCTATGTTTTTGGAACACTGTCTTCTCCATTTGTTGATAAGTCTGGATTTTTTGCGGCTAAAGAAGCTGGTTTTAAAATGATTGAAATTAGCATGTCGGTAAAGATGCCGTCTGATCCGGAAGATTTATCTCAATACGATTTTACAAAACTGGATCAGCAGGTTTCAGCTGCGATTGAATACGGCGTTGAACCTATGATTTGGTTTAGTCAAAATAAGACAAAGCCCGAAGATATTGATGGTTTTTCTGCTTTTACCAAAAATATTTTGAAGCACTTAACTAAAGAAGAAAACAACGGGCATAATTGGAATATAAAGGTTTTGCGCTTTGGTAATGAGCCGGATAATGCTGCGTTTTGGAGCGGAACAAAAGAAGATTTTTTTACATATTATTCTGCCTGGGCTAAAGCGGCAAAATCCGTTGACGAAAACTTTATCCTTATTGCGCCATCGTTGATGATTATTAAAGACAATGGGAATATTGCCTCTTGGGCAACAGAGTTTTTAAAATACAATAAAGACAATGACGTTCCTCTAGATGTTTTTTCTTTTCATGCTTATTCCCCGTTTATCTATGAAGATTTTTATGACGATTTTAAGACAATAAAATCAGAATTAAAAAAATATCCGACTCTTAGTCCTATTTATGGTGTTCCGAAGTTAGCTAATGATGAGTGGAATATAATGGTAGGAGATGCCTGGAGCGGCTCTTATCATAATCAATTTGATACCGCTTGGGTTGCCGCTCAAAATGTTATGGCTCTTATTGGAATGATAGAGGGCGGAGACCTATTTCTTTCCGTAAGATATGGTGGGATGTTCAATGACAAGAAGGGAGGAAATTTCGGAGGCTGCCATGATTTTCCACTTGTTGATTGCGATAAAAAAGGAAAACTGGCTTATTACGCAATGAAAGCGTTTAATCAGTTTGTTGGTAAGACAAGAATATTAACAAAAGGATCCGATTTTGTAAATTTAGGAGCTATTGCCGGAAAATCAAATAAAGAGATCATTACAATTATTTCAAATTTTGATATAGATAAATATATAAGTGAATATCCTCAGCCCTCAAAAAGCCCTGTTTCAAAACAAATCGACAGCTATGTTTCTAAATTTGGGAACCTAAAAACTTACAATGAATACAAACTTGAATTGAATAATCTTCCATGGGGGTCATCAGACGAACTTATTTACGAGAGATATGTGGTTGATGAAGAGAAAAAATTGGAGCTTGTGGAAACTAAGATTTTAAGCGGAAACAGCACTCTCTCCTTTATTATTGAAAAAGTTTTCGCGCCATCTGTGCAATTGATTAAAGTTTATAAAAACTAATCATAAAAATTCGTCCTTAAAAAACTGATGGCATAAAAAATGTGCACCACATGTGGTGCACATTTTTTATTCAAAATGAATTTCAGTTTTTTGGTTTGATACTCTTTCTTTAATGAGAGGATATTTTTTTAGTTCGGGGTCCCCTTCTATTATTCTTTGTGATTCTTCGCGCGCCGCTTCCACCATCCTGATATTTTTTATTGCTTCCATGCCGATATCGGAGATGCCCCACTGTTTGCCGCCACCGAGTTCTCCCGGTCCGCGGAGCGTTAAATCATACTCCGCTAATTCAAAGCCGTTTTTGGCTGTTTTTAAGGCTTTTAATCGCTCTTTTGTGGTCTTAGCTTTGGAGTCGGTAAAGACGAAACAATACGCCTGATGAGTGCTTCGCAGCACTCGACCTCTTAATTGATGCAGTTGAGCCAAGCCGAACCGGTCCGCGCCTTCTATGATTATAATGGTAGCATTGGGCACATTAACCCCCACTTCCACTACTGAGGTGGCAATCAGTATATCAATTTGCCCGTTTAAAAATTTTCGCATCACTTCTTCTTTTTCTTTTGGTTTGAGTTTGCCATGAAGTATTCCTATTTCAAATTCCGGAAAAATATCTTTTTTAAGCCGGACGACTTCTTCTTTTACAGATTTGACGTTAAGTGATAGTGCTTTGTCCGGGTCGGGTTCGTCTATTCTAGGGCAGATAACATACGCTTGTCTCCCATCTTTTAATTCTTTGCGGATTTTTTCGTAAGTCGTAGCTCTGTCTGTGTGGAGTACTATCTCGGTGATAATCTGTTTCCTCCCGGGTGGCATCTCGTCAAGGATTGTTAAGTCTAAGTCGCTGTATATAGTGAGAGCAAGAGTGCGAGGAATCGGAGTGGCAGTCATGGAAAGAAGGTGAGGAGTGGCTTCAGATTTTTCACGGGCGAGCCTGGCTCTTTGGGCGGTGCCGAAGCGATGCTGTTCATCTATTATTATAAGGGCCGGATTCTTGAATTTAACCCCTTTTTGGATTAAGGAATGTGTGCCTATGAGTATCGGTATCTCCCCATTTTCCACCCATTTCAAAAGTTGTGAACGCGATATGTGAGTGGAATCTTGCGGATTAACTTTTGACGGAAATTTTCGGCATTCGCTCCCTGTGATAAGTCCCACTTGCGCCCAGACTCCTAAGTGCTGGAAATAATCAGTGAAATTTTTAAAAAGCTGTTGAGCCAGAATTTCGGTTGGCGCCATATAGGCGACTTGAAATCCTGATTCTACCACCGCGTAAGAAGCGGCGGCGGCTATAAGTGTTTTGCCGGAGCCGACATCCCCCTCCAAAAGGCGCGCCATTGGTTTGTTTTTTTTCAAATCTTCGGTAATTTGAAGAATAGCTTTTAATTGTCCGCTTGTCGGTTTGAATGGAAACTTGCTTAAGAATTTTTCCATATTTTCTTTTTTTGTTTCTATCACTCTTGATTTACTCTTGTCGTGGCTTGCTCTCACTTTAAGATGGGCCAGCTGGATGAAGAATATTTCTTCAAAGGCAAATCTTTTTCGCGCGGCAAGAGCGTCTTTTTCATTTCTAGGGGTATGGATGAATACCAGCGCGTCCGGAAGAGAAGGAAGGTTGTATTTACTTAAGACTTCTTCGGGGATAGGGTCTTTAAGTTCTTTGTGCAACCCCGCCCGAAGTATCCTTAGGATTGAATGGTGCAGCCATTTGGATGATACTCCTCTGCTTTCCGGGTAGACGGGGACGAGTGAACCTTCTTCATTATTATCTATATTGGAGAATAAACTTTTTTTATTATGGCTAATATCTGAGACCACTTTGTCTTCGGAGGAAAAATCAGGATTAGCCAGATATATGCCATTTTTCCCTTGAGTGATTTTGCCGGTAAGGCAAGCCCAAGAGTCTTTTTTTAGCATATTTACGATGTAGGGCTGATGAAACCAAACCGCTTTTATCTTTCCTGTTTCGTCTTCAATAGTCGCTTCAGTGAGAGAGAATCTTTTTTTAAATGCCCTGCTCTTTTTTATGTTCGTTATTCTTCCGCAGATTGTAGTCATTTCGCCTTTTGATATTTCTATGATGGGTTTAGTCGCTATAAGTTCACCGTACCTTGATGGCAGGTGGCGGAGCAGATCTTCCGCTGTTTTTATGCCAAGTTTGGCAAGCGCTTTCTTTTGAACATCTTTGAGGCGAAATATTTCTTCAATTGGCGAGTCAGGTTGCATAGTATAATTTAAAGTGTATATTAAAAATAGAGATAAACCAACAATAATGTTCTTTATTTTATATTTTTAACCCTATATATTAAAGGAGGTCGCCTTATGTGGATAAAGATATATGTCGGAAGTCTTCTTTCTGTAATATTTTTAGCGTTGTGTTTCTCCCCATTCTTTGTGGGAGAAATGAAAGATTATAATCCAAGCGATAAAAAAAAGAAGGAGAAGAAATAAAAATATAAAATGCGCAACACCGAGTGTTGCGCATTTTCTTTTTATTTTGAGATTTTAGCGGCCACCTTTTCTAATAGATGTTTGCCTCTTTTGAGGCAATCGGTGCATATTTTTACTCTTTTGCCGGAGATTAGTGTTGCCCATTGGAGATTAGGATAACGTCTCCTTTTGCCGGTAGGGTTAAATTGGGTAGCGCGAATACGGTTGCTGTACCCGCCACCCATCTGAGATTTTTTTTCGCAAATTGGACAAGCTTTTGCCATAATGTTTTTTATGTTAGCATAAAAGGATTATTATGCAAGTAAATTTTATTTTTGCCATTATCGTTCTTATAATGTCTGTTGTTATTCATGAAGTTTCTCATGGGTATGTTGCTAATATTCTAGGCGACCCGACAGCCAGACTTTCCGGCCGCTTAACTTTGAATCCGCTTAAACATCTGGATTTTTTCGGTTCATTTATTGTGCCGGCGTTTACTTATTTATTGGGCGGTTTTATATTCGGCTGGGCCAAGCCGGTGCCTTATAATCCGTATAATCTTAAAAATCAGAAGTGGTGCCCGGCTTTGGTGGGTGTGGCCGGTCCATTTTCCAATATTTTAGTCGCTTTATTTTTTGGACTTTTAATAAGATTAAATTTCGGATTTTTTATTTTACCTTCAGCTTTTATCGGAATAGCGAGTCTCGTTGTTTTTATAAATCTTGTATTGGCAATATTTAATCTTGTTCCCATTCCTCCTCTTGATGGTTCAAAAGTGCTTTTCGCCCTTATTCCTTATAGATACAGTCACATCCAAACCAAAATAGAACAGTATGGATTTTTTATCCTTCTATTTTTTATCTTTTTCTTTTTTCAAGCGATATTTCCTCTTGTTTCCAGCTTATTCCACCTCATTACCGGCTTTTCTATGTAGTGTTTCCCCAAAGGAAGCTCCTTTGGGAAATTGATTATGAATTATAACATTAATAAATTTCCGATTGGGGCGCATTTTTCTATCGCTAAAGGATATAAGACCGCTTTTTCTGATGCCGCCTCTTTCGGCGCTTCGGCGGTTCAGATTTTCTCTAAAAATCCGATGGCGGCCAGATTCAGGAAAGTGACAGAGAAAGAATCAAAGGAAGTTAAGGCGTTTAAAATCGCGAACAATATAGAATTTGCGGTAATTCACGCTTCGTATCTTTTGAATCTCGCCCGCCCGCTTAAGGAGAATTCTTTCCCTATAAAATCTTTGGTTGAAGACCTGCATAATGCTGAGATGCTTGGAGTGGAGGGGGTGATCCTTCACTTCGGCAAGAGTCTTACTATGGATATAAATGAGGCGGAAGACAATTTTGTGTCCAATATAAAGGCGGTTCTTAAGATGACGGCAAACTTAAAAGCAAAAATAATTATAGAAAATACCGCCGGCCAGGGAACGGAGATGGGCTTTCTTTTGTCGGGTTTAGGTAGGATTTTTAAAAAGCTCGGTAAAGATAAACGGGTGAAGTTTTGTTTTGATACGGCTCACGCTTATGGCGCCGGTTATGATTTGCGAGATGTTAAATCAACAGCAAAGATAGTGACAGAGATTGAAAAGATGATTGGCGTTAAAAATATAGCTTGTGTTCATTTGAATGATTCTAAAAAGGCGCTTGACTCAAGAGTAGATAGGCACGAAGACATCGGCCACGGCACTATTGGTGAGGACGGACTCAAGTCTTTTGTAAAAATCCTGATGAAGAAGACGGATACTCCTATCCCCTTGATTCTTGAGACACCACAAGGTTTTGATTCCTATAAAGACCAGATAAAGAAAGTCAGGGGCTGGTTATCCACAGCATAGCTTTTAATATTCTTTTATTAGTTTAAAATTAAGTTAGAGTTTTGATTTAAAAATTGCAGGATGCGGAGTAGGGTGTTTGCGCCCTATAATCTTCTTAAATATAAATTTATTATTTAGAAAATGCGTTTGTCACAAACGCAAACACCCCGCTTCGCTTCCTGACCAAAACATTTTAGTTTTTTAAAAAACACAATAAAAATAAAATCTCGTACTCAAAGGCCTTCTCAACAGAAGGTCTATTTTTTTCTAATATCTTATTTAGATGCTCACTCTTTTAAGCTTGCTTTTATGAATGCTTTGAAAAGCGGGTGCGGATTAAGCGGACGAGATTTGAATTCAGGGTGAAATTGTATGCCTACAAAAAAGGGATGTTTTTCTGCTGGTAATTCTATGATTTCAACAAGGCTTTCGTCAGGCGAAGTGCCAGCCAAAACAAGCCCTTTATTTTCAAATAAGGCTTTAAATTCATTATTAAATTCATAACGGTGGCGATGGCGCTCTAATATTTTCCGCCCGCCATACGCCCGCCGGCTTATCGTGTCATTCTTAAGGACACATGGATAAACCCCGAGTCTCATTGTCCCGCCATAATTTTTGTCCATTAGATTTTTCTTTTGGTTGTCCATTATGTCTATTACAAGATTTTTGCCATTCTCATCAATCTCTCTAGTGTTTGCTTTTTTGATTCCGCACACATTTCTGGCAAATTCTATCACGGCAAGTTGCATACCGTAGCAAATTCCCAGGTAAGGAATTTTATTCTGACGGCAATATTTTATAACCCTTATCTTCCCTTCAATTCCTCTTGAGCCGAAACCACCCGGCACAATAATCCCGTCAATATCTTTCAAAATTGAAATAATTTTCTTTTCCGTCATCCCCTTGTCTTCAAATTGCCCGGAATCTATCCATAGAATTTCAGGCTGAACATTTAAACCCCAAGAAGCGTGTTTTACCGCTTCTATAACAGATAAATATGAATCGGAAAGGACGAAATCGCCGGTGCTGAAATATTTGCCGACAATTCCTATTTTTACTTTTTTTAGATTTTTATTATTTGCCACATTTACGAACTTTTTCCAATCTTTCCAATCTTTTTTACCGCTATTTAAATTAAATTTTTTCAGAATTTTTGCTCCAAAATTCTCTTTCTCAAAATTTAGAGGAATTTCGTAAATATTATTAACATCAGGAGCTGAAATAATATTATTTTTATCAATATTGCAAAATGTCGCTATCTTTTGACGGCGGGGTTCATCAACCTCTTTATCTGACCGGCATAATATAAAATCCGGTTGAATACCGGTTGAATTCAAGGTAATAACCGCGTATTGAGTCGGTTTTGTTTTCATTTCGCCAATCTTATTTGGCACCGGAAGATAGCTGACTAAAACAAAGGCCACCTGATTAGGATGGCGAAGATGCATCATACGGGCCGCCTCAAGAAAAAGAATATTCTGATATTCTCCGACTGTCCCGCCTATCTCAATAATCACAAAATCAGCTTTGGCATTTTTGCCGGCGAGCTTAATTCTTCTTATAACCTCCTCCGGAATATGAGGCACTACTTCAACGCATTTCCCTTTATATTCAAGATTGCGTTCTTTATTGATAACGGTCTGATATATCCTGCCGGTAGTCATATAATTGTCAGAAAGGATATTTATATTTAGGAATCTCTCATAATTGCCTATATCCTGGTCTGTCTCATCGCCGTCTTCAGTGACAAAAACTTCGCCATGTTCAGTGGGATTCATAGTGCCGGCATCAACATTTATATAAGGGTCTATTTTAACGGCTGTCACTTTGAAGCCTTTCCCTTGGAGAATTTTACCGATAGAAGATGAAGCCACGCCCTTTCCAACTCCGGACATCACTCCCCCTATGACAAAAATATATCGAGTCATCTTTCAGTGTATCGCGTTTAAAATATTCCTGCAAATTTGCGCAACTGGGGATAATAATTTTATTTAACCCACCATTTTTTGCGGATTTCTTCTATCTCTTTCGCCTCTTTCGCTTCTTTGGTATCTTTCCCTTTATTGCCTAATTTTTTAAGTTCCTCATCAGATAATTTAGATAACTTCCCGGTTTGTTTTTCAAGATATTTAATTGTATTAAGTTTTGGATTATCTAGCACCTCTTCCAAAAGAGTGTGTAAAATAAAGCCTATTTTGGGCCCCGGCTTCTCTCCGGTAATCTCCATTATCTTTGCCCCATTAACCTTAAGCATCCCGACTGTGACTGGCGCTTTCATAGCTTCTTCTATCATTGATTCGTATTTACGAAGGCGATAAGGTGTTTCTTTGGGCCTACCCATGCCGATTCTGTCGCAGAAGCGCACTTTCATTAAATCCCACACATTTTCCGGTCCAACATTTTTGACGATTCTTCTAACGGCAGACAAAGTTATCTTTTCAACATCTGAAAAGAAAAGATGATAACGGACAAGTTTTGATATAATATCAATGTCCTTTATAGAGAATTTTAGTCTGGCTAAAATTCTAACGGACATTTTTTGTCCAATAACATCGTGTCCATAAAAAGTATAATCTTTTTTATTTTCATCCCATCTTCTTGATTTTGGCTTGCCAATATCATGCAACAAAGCCGCTAACCTTATATTTAAAGGGAAATTCTTATCAGCCGAATGTTTCAGAGCTTTTATAGAATGAGTCCAGACATCATAAATATGGTCTTTGTTCTGTTCGATATCAAACCCTTCCTCAATTTCGGGCATAATAAACTTTAAAAGTCCGGTTTCACGTAAAACTTCCATCCCCCCCTCCGGATTAGCTGACATTATTATTTTTATAAATTCATCGCGGATTCGTTCTTTGGCAATCTTGTCCAATAGACCGGCTTTATTTTTAATAGCTTCTGCTGTATTTTTTTCAATCTTAAAATTAAGTTCTGTGGCAAAGCGCACCGCTCTTATCATTCTTAAAGCATCTTCCGAGAAACGATCCATTGGGTTTCCCACCGCTTTAATCAACTTATTTTTCAGGTCTTTTTGTCCGTCAAAAAGGTCTATTATTTCACCTGAAACAACATTTAAAGCCATAGCGTTAATAGTAAAATCTCTTCTTTTCAGGTCATTTTCAATGTTATTCGTGAAACTTACTGAATCCGGATGTCGTTTGTCAGAATATTTAGCCTCCATTCTATAGGGAGTTATTTCAATATTTTTCAATGTTTCATCTTCGTCCGCCACGGCGGATTCATTCACCACACTAACAGTCCCAAATTTATTTTCATAAAAAGTCTTCGGGAAAAGACTTACAATCTGTTCCGGGTTGGCATTTGTGGTAATATCCCAATCTTTCGGCTTCTCGCCTCTTAATAAATCGCGTACGCAACCACCAACCAAAAAGGCCTCAAAACCAGCTTTTTGCAATGTTTCTGTTATTCGTGAAACATCCGATGGTATATTAAAATTAATCTTTTTTGACATTTATATATTCTACCTTAAAATTGATTTTTTGCTAATTTTATTTTATTATAAATAAGTAAAGAAAATAAAATTGCGCTCGTAGCTCAATGGATAGAGCACCTGGCTTCGGACCAGGGGGTTGTGGGTTCGAGTCCTGCCGAGCGCATAGCGAGGAGAAAGCAAACTGCTTTGCTTTCGTCAGGACGAGAAAGGATTTTCCTTATCGAAGAGCCGGAGGCTCTGAGATGGAAAATCACCTGGCTATGTATTAGCCGAGTCCTGCCGAGCGCATAATCTTTTAATAAAAGGACAAATTTATCTAGTATTTTTGTGGATAAACAGTAATTTAAGACCTTTAAAATTCAGCGAAATTAAGCAAATACAAGCCCAAAACTGTGTATAACTTGGGGAATATGGGGATAACGGACACTTGTCCTTTAAAGAAAATGTCCGTTAAAAACCGTTATTTTACAATAGAAGGGCTATTCTTAAGGACAAAATAGAATTTTACGATAATTATAGATGATTTTCTGTCTTATAATGAAAATAAATAATAAATGTTTCACGTGAAACAAATAATTATGTCAAAAACACAAAAACAAGAAGTAGGACAATTAGGTGAAGATATTGCTTGTCGGTTTCTCATAAAACATAAGCATAAAATAATAGAACGCAATTATAGAAAGAAATGGGGAGAGATTGATATTATTAGTGAAAAAGACAAAATATTGCATTTTATAGAGGTAAAGAGTGTTTCATGCGAAACATTGCCAATTAATGTTAATCATGAAACAGATGGTTATAGGCCGGAAGATAATATCCATCCTTGGAAATTAAAGAGAATCTCAAGAACTATTCAAACATATTTATTGGATAAAAAAGTTTCTGATGAAACGGAGTGGCAGATAGATGCAATAGCAGTATTTCTTAATATAAAAACGAAACAGGCGAAAGTAAGGGTTACCGAGAATATAATTTTCTAAAAAAATTTGACTTATCATTGAAAGTGATTTAGAATTTAAATCAGACAGTACTTAAAATAAGTACTTAAAATAAAATATTGCGTGTCGTTCCTTAAAAACATCAACCATGAATACTTGGAGGAAAATATGATACCGCAAATGGAGATTGAAATCTTGGCGTCAAAAATTCTTCAAAATTTCAGCGATGATTTAAAGAATTTGAAAATGTCGGAACTTAATGAAATTGCCAAAAAGATACGGAAACTTGCAAAAAGAGAAACAGCCGGACAAAGAAAAAAACCGGCTAAAAAAGAGCAAGCCATTGCCATAGATACAGTCTCTTACATTCTCCGAAAAGCGAGAAATTCCGAATTGATTAGCAGAGACGATGAACAACGACTTATTGAAAAGATACAGGACGGCGATAAAGAAGCGCTGGATAAACTTATCTTGGCTAATGTGAGATGGGTAATAAACATAGCCAAAAGATATCTGTACACCGGTGTTCCGTTGGAAGATTTGATAGGTTATGGTAATTTAGGGCTCATCATCGCGGCTAAAAAGTTCAAATCTAAAGATTGTAAATTTTCAACCTACGCAACATTTTGGATAAGGCAACAGGTTTTGAAAGGGGTCATAGATAATGAAAAAACTATCCGCTTGCCGACCCACATAGATACGGAATTGAAAAGGATGAAAGAATGTTCTCGGAAGTTTTTTGCCAAGTTGAACAGAGTGCCGAGCCTGAGTGAATCAGCCCAAGTGATGAAAATGAGAGAAAAGAAAATATCGCAATTGGGTCCAATTTCAGCCTGGCAGATATTTTCTCTTGATGCTCCGGCGAAAGAAAACCAAAAAGGAGATAATTCAAAACAGATGGAAGAGATACTGAATTTTCCGTCATTTCTTTCGCCTGAAGAAGGGTTCGCTCAAGCTGAAGCGGCGAAAAAACTTAAAGCTGAAATGGGGATTGCCGTGAGTAATCTTTCTGAAAAAGAAAGATTCATCGTTAGCAAAAGATTCTTGGGAGATGAAAAAACATCTCTTGAAAAAATAGGTGTAAGGCTGGATTTGAGTAAGGAGAGAGTGCATCAGATAGAAAAGAAGATATTGCAAAAACTCAGAAATAGATTAAGAAGTAGGAAAGAAGAGCTTTTGCTTCTGATAGCGTAGTCCAGGTGGCGTAGAATTTCTATTCTGCGCCACTTTTTATAATTTTTTTTGGGGATGTTATTGGACATGAAAGATGCTATTATCAGTAATTGCATGATTTGAAATTGAAAAAGATTATGGTAATATGATTAAATTGAATTTAATAATTTAATTGACGGGGCGTGGTGTAACGGCTAACATTTCCGCTTTGGGAGCGGACGACTCTGGGTTCGAATCCCAGCGCCCCGAACGAAAGCCAAATTAGTTTTTTTACAATTTTAAAATATATAACCGGAGGAGGTTCTTATGCCATTGAGCAATTTGATTAAAAGAATAAGTTTTTCTCTTAAGGAAGGGATTTTCGGGTGCAGAGATTGCAGAGAAAATCTGGAAGAATTGATGTTAAAATTGATTGCTCATGAAATAAGGAATCCTGTCACGCAGATAGGAGGATTGGTGAATCGTTTGCACGCAAAATATACCAATGGAGAGGGTGAAAGATTCATAAGTGAAAAGGACATTACGAAACTAAACGCGATAAAAAAAGAAGCCGACCGTATTTGCGGAATAACGTTTATCTTTGATGAGTTGATAAGAAATCCCGTATTCCGGCCGAAGCAAGCAGATATTGACAGCATCATCAGCAATATCATTAAGATAGAACTGCATGACCTTGCGCGGTTCCATTGGCACTCCAATCATCAGAAACAGCCGTTAGTTGATTCAGCGAGATTGTCTTTTGCACTTTTGAACATCGTGAGGAACGCAAAAGACGCCATCTTAGAAAAAAACGCTGAATGTAAAAAAGAGGAAGTGATTTATCATGGAGAGATAGTGATAACAACTTCTTCTGACGCAGATACTTTCTGCGTTGAAATAAGAAACAATGGGGTGGCCATTCCCAAAGAGGCACTGAGTGAAATCTTTAGGCCTTACTTTTCCACTAAAGGAGAAGGGAAAGGATTTGGGCTTACTATCGCTCGAGATATCATTGAAAAGCACAGCGGGACGATTCATGTAAAAAGCGGTCCGGACGAGACCTCTTTTAGGATGATTTTCCCGTTAAAGCAAGCTGAGAAAAATCAGCAGAGAAATTTTGCTGATTCAATCCCCGCATTTACATAAGGCGGGGATTTTTTTGTATAAAAATATTTTTTTAATCATCAGTTTCATAGAAAACCGCGCTTGGTTTTAATTTTTAGAAAAATGATTTAGAATTGATTTAATGATTAAGAAAATAATAACAGAGGAAATAACAAAAGCGGTAAAAGATCTTTTCGGCGAGGCCGTCAGTTTCACCGTCACTCCCGCCGAAAAGTTCGGCGATTATGCTTCCAATATTGCGATGATTATAAAAAATGGCGAGCCAAGCGAAACAGCGGAACAGATAAAAAGAAAATTGCTTGAATCCAAGAATTTTACAGAAATAATTTCTCGCGCAGAGATCGCGGGACCGGGATTCTTAAATTTTACGGTTAATGATGTCGTCTTGTGGGAAGAAATTATGGGTTGTGAAACCGCTCCGACAAACAATAATCCAAAAACAATTCTTATAGAATACGGGCAGGAAAATATAGCCAAACAAATGTCCGTCGGCCACCTAAGGTCAAACATCATAGGACAATCGCTCGTGAATCTTTTTAAATTTATCGGAAATAAAATTATTTCCGATAATCATCTCGGCGATTGGGGAACTCAATTTGGCAAGCTGATCGTCGCTTTCAAAAAATGGGGCGACAAAGAAAAAGTTTTAAAAGACCCGATTGCCGAATTGAACGCGCTCTATGTGATGTTTCATCAAGAGGCGGAGAATAATTCTTCTTTAGAAGATGAGGGACGGGCCGAGTTTAAGAAACTTGAAGACGGCGATGCTGAAAATGAAAAATTATGGCGATGGTTTAGAGAAGAGAGCGTTAAAGAATTTGAGAAAATACATGAAAGACTTGGAGTGAAGTTTGACTTTATGCACGGTGAAGCATTCTATAAAGACGACCTTAAAAATATCATTGATGAGCTTCTTGAGAAAAAAATCGCCGTTAAAAATGAAGATAATTCCATAATGGTGGCATTCCCGGAAGAATTTTCTCCATCACCTCTTTTGATTCAAAAATCAGATGGGGCGACATTATATGCCACTCGAGACCTGGCGGCTATTAAATTCTATAAAAAAGAATTCAAGCCGGATTTGGTTCTCCAGTGCGTTGGTTCGGAGCAGACTCTTCACTTCAAACAGATTTACAACACTGCCGAAAGAGCCGGTTGGATAAAAGAAAGAGAGTTCATAAATATTCAAAACGGTCTTATTCGTCTGCCGGAAGGAAAAATGTCCACCAGAAAAGGGACCGTTATTAAGTTGGAAGACCTCTTTAATGAAGCCGAAGAAAAGACGAAAAAAATTCTTGAAGAAAGGAAGAGCGAGATAGAAGAAAATGAAAAAGATGAATTGATAAAAATGATAGCCACGGGTTCAATAATCTTCTCCGACCTTGGGCAGAATAGGGAAGAGAATATAACTTTTAATTGGGATAAAGCGCTGAGTTTTGACGGATACGCCGCGCCGTATCTGCAATATACTTATGCCCGCGCCAAGTCTATTCTTCGCAAAGAAGAGCCTAAAATTTTTGAATTTAAAAATTTTTCTAATAACGAGGAAAGAAAACTTGCCTTTAAACTTTCTTTATTTAGAGACGAAGTTCTAAAAGCGTCAGAAACATTTCATCCGCATATTATCGCAAGATATATTTTTGAATTGGCGCAAACTTTCAATAATTTTTATAATACCACTCCTGTCATAAATTCCGCGCCGGAGGAAAAATACCCTCGTCTCTTGCTTGTTGAAAAAACATCCGCTGTGATTAGAGTCGGCCTATCTCTCTTAAATATAAAAGTACCGGAGAGAATGTAAAAAAATAAATTCCAAGTATTGCCTTTCTCGTAAAATAATATAATATGTTAGTGTTAGTGTCTTAATAAAGCTAAATTGCTGTACTAGGTCGTTATTGTCAGTTTTAAATAAATAAAAAGATTATGGACGAAAATACAAAATGCGCTACTTGTGGTGATGAGTCTTGCACATGTGAAGCTCCGGCTGAAGAATCAGCACCTGAGGTTTCTGCTGAATAAATTTTCAAAAAGACCCTGTCGCTTAGAGCGACAGGGTCTTTTTAGTAATTATTAGAATCCATTTTGTGGGATGGAAAAAGACAATTTTTCACTTGCAATTCACCGTTATTTAGATAATAATGTATTGGTGTTTTTCTTCATAGAAGGATAATGGCCTGGATAGATGAGGTTTATTTAAAAACAAATAATTGCGGGATTAGTTAAGTGGTATAATATCGGTTTTCCAAACCGAGGTTGGGAGTTCGATTCCCCCATCCCGCATAAGATACAAAAATCCCTCGCCGACTGGCGAGGGATTTTTGTTTTTCTAGCTAGAAAAAATTATTTTACCGCGTCCTTTAGGGCCTTTGCGGCTCTAAATTTTGGAACTTTCATAGCGGCAACTTGAACTGATTCTCCTGTTCTTGGGTTTCTGGCTGTCCTGGCGGCTCTCTGCTTGACAGAGAAGATGCCGAGTCCAGCGATTGAAACCTCATCCCCTTTTTTAAGGGAAGAGATAACGGAATTGATTATTGTGTCCACAATATCTTCAGCTTGCGTCTTTGTCCCGCCTAATTTCTCATGAACGACTTCTACTATAGTAGCTTTATTCATAATTCAATTTTTGTTGCATTTATAATATTTAATTTCGACCTGATTTCTTTATAATATAATTATATATTAAGCCGCTTTTCAGGCAATAGCCGGCGGGGGATACAACCCCTCGCCTTTTTGCCGGTTATCTGGCGTATTCAATAACTTTTGTTTCTCTGATGACATTAACTTTGATTTCACCCGGATATTTTAATTCATTTTCAACCCTATCGGCTATATCACGGGCCATTTTATGGGCTTCCATATCGGTAATCTCCTGCGGATTGACGAATATTCTAATCTCGCGGCCGGCTTGTATGGCATACGATTTCTCAACCCCTTTGAAAGAATTGGCTATCCCTTCCAAATCCCCGAGGCGTTTTAAATAATTTTCCAAAGTATCTCGTCTGGCGCCCGGTCTGGCGCCAGAAATAGCATCAGCCGTCTGAACGATTATGGATTCCAGGGTTTCGTAAGGATATTCTCCGTGGTGCGCTTGCATAGCTTTTATGACATCTTCTTCAATATTGAATTTCTGAATAATACGTCTGCCTATCTCAACATGAGTGCCTTGGACTTCGTGGTCCATAGCTTT
>CAYIGM010000009.1:0-20458 GCA_964363045.1 uncultured Candidatus Saccharibacteria bacterium | reverse complement strand
GCACCAGAATGGAACTCATCGGTTTTTTAGAAGCCAAAATGCGGGACGCGCGAAGGGAACGATGAAAAATATAAAAATGTTAAGGCACAAGCGGAAAAACAACTGGTTTCTAATCAAAAAAGAAATCAACGATATACGTCTATTGACCTGAATAATGATGTGCCTTTGTTTAAATCAATAATTGACGGACTGACAAAAATTTTTAATGAGATAAATTTGTTTGTCAGTAATCCAAAAAGATACAAAGAATTGTATATAATGAATGAGAATTAAAAAATAACCACATGATATTCAATTAAGTAAAATAATATGAAAATTGGATTAAATCAAAAATAAAATTATGTTGAATAGTCAAGATAAAAACAATCAAATCATTATTTATAACACCAAAGACGGCGAGACAAAGATTGAGGTGCAGATGAGAAACGAGACCGTTTGGCTTTCGCAAAAGCAGATGGCAGAATGATGAAAATACAAAATAATATGAATAAAAAAATACCGGACAATCAAATAGCTTTTTATCAATCGCCTGACGGGTCGGTGAATATTGAAGTTTTGTTTGCGGAAGAAAATATTTGGCTTACGCAAAAAAAGATAGCGGAACTTTTTGCCACAACACCCCAAAACATAACCCAACATCTCAAAAACCTCTATTCTGAAAGAGAAATTGAGCAAGAATCAACTTGTAAGGATTTCTTACAAGTTCAAAATGAAGGAGGACGAGATATTGAAAGACAATCAAAAATGTACTCACTGGATGCTATTATCGCTGTTGGTTATCGCGTAAATTCAGAGCGTGGCGCGCAATTTCGCCAATGGGCGACGGGGATTTTGAAGGGCTATATTCATAAGGGCTACGCGTTGAATGTTAATCGTATGAAATACGGTTCTCGTTTTAGCTCCAGATATTTCGATGAGCTTTATGAAGAAATTAAAGATATTCGCACGAGCGAACGGATGATTTATCAAAAAATCACCGATATTTATGCCACAGCAATAGATTATTCACCTAAGGCATACGAAAGTAGAGAATTTTTCGCCACAGTGCAAAATAAATTGCATTTCGCCATTACTGGAAAAACCGCAGCGGAAATAATTTCCGAAAGAGTAAATAGTAAAAAAGAAAAAATGGGCTTAACTTCTTGGCGGAGATCTCCGCAAGGAAAAATTATGCCGAGTGATACGGTAATTGCCAAAAATTATTTGGATAAAAAAGAGCTTGAACATTTGAATCGTATTGGCAATATGTACTTGGATTACGCCGAGATGCAGGCGGCGCGAGGCAAGGCGATGACAATGAAAGATTGGATTGAAAAATTGAACGCTTTTTTGAAATTTAGCGAGTATGATATTTTGACGAATGCCGGGAAAATAAGCCATGAAGTTGCGGAAAGTTTGGCTTTGGGCGAGTACGAAAAATTTAACAAAATT
Source organism: uncultured Candidatus Saccharibacteria bacterium (assembly GCA_964363045.1). Lineage (GTDB taxonomy): Bacteria > Patescibacteriota > Minisyncoccia. The sequence goes on along the minus strand of CAYIGM010000009.1, from coordinate 19,027 downwards.
CAAGATAAAAACTATATTTCCGATTTTGATCGTGAGGTTAAAAAATTATTGGATACTAAACATAAGAAGAAATAATATGGAAACAACTTTAAAAACCAACATCACCGTCAAAGATATTTGCGACGGATTTGTCTATAACGAACTTGAAGGCAAGGGTCTGTTCGGCTTGTCTGGCAAGCTCACTATTCAGCCGGAATATCAGCGTAACTATATCTATGCCTCCGACGGCGGGAAAAGAGAGGTTGCCGTCATTGAATCCATACTCAAAGGTTATCCAATAGGCTTGATTTATTTTAATATGGTTTCTGAGAACAATCTGGAAGTTTTGGACGGACAACAGCGCATCACCAGTGTTGGACGATTTGTGACTGACAAATTTGCTATTAAAGACGAAAACGGAATGGAACAATATTTTGGCGGTATGGCGACAGACAAGAAGGCCAAGATTTTGGAAACAAAATTAACAATTTATGAATGTGAAGGGAAAGAAAGCGAGATAAAAGAATGGTTTAAAACAATAAATATTGCCGGCGTTCCACTCAATAATCAGGAACTACTTAACGCTGTGTATTCAGGACCGTTTGTAACACTGGGCAAGGAGGAGTTTAGCAATAGTCAAAACGCCAATATTCAAAAATGGAGCGCGTATGTATCAGGTAGCGCCAACCGGCAAGATTTTTTGGAATGTGCGCTGGACTGGGTAAGTAAAAGCAATATCGGAGACTATATGAGTAGTCATCGTTTTGATAAAAATATCATCGAGCTAAAAAAATATTTTAACAGCGTGATTGACTGGGTATCTAGCGTATTTATTGATGTGGAAAGTGAGATGCGAGGACTAGAGTGGGGACGATTATATGAGGCATACCATAAAAAAGCGTATAATCAGAAAAAGGTTTCGGAAGAAGTGCAAAAACTGTATGGCGATCCATATGTCAAAAATCGCAAAGGTATTTTTGAATTTATCTTAGGAGGTTCTACTGATACGAAATTGCTTGATATTAGAGTTTTTGATGACGCAACCAAAAAATCAGTATACAAAGAACAAACAACTAAAGCTGAAAAGAAAAAAGAGTCAAACTGTCCGCTTTGTATTCTTGGACATGATGCCAACAAGGAAAAGATTTGGGGGTTAAATGATATGGACGCCGACCATGTAGCAGCTTGGAGTAAAGGTGGCAAAACAGCATCCAAAAACTGTCAGATGTTGTGTAAGACACACAATCGAGCAAAAGGAAATCGGTAATAGAAAAAATTATTGCCGAAGCAGAAAAAGAACAGCAAATAATAAACGCAAACAAGCAATTGATTGAAATAATGGAACAAAAAATTTCTGATGTTTTAAGCGAAATATAGCATATTGTAAAAATATCAAACATTCTACTTGACAGGATTATTTGCATTTGATAAGCTGAAAATGTAAATAATAATTATGACCACATTTCTAAAAAAACTTCGTCAAGAGCGCGGCGTAAGCCAAGAGTTTTTGGCGAAAAAAATTGGTGTTTCTCGTCCGACCTATGTCCAGATTGAAAGCGGAGCGCGGAAAATGCTTGTGGAAGAAGCGCAAAATTTGGCGTATTTTTTTGGATTGTCTTTAGCTGATTTTCTTGCCGGTAAAAATGTAATATCGCCGAAAGTGAAGTTGGAAAAATCAGAAAAACCAAAAATACAAAAAATTGAAGCGCGTGTTTCTGTGCCGCAAGAAAAAGTAGAAAAATTTAAGGAAGTGCTTTTGTATATTTTGGAAAGAATTGGCGCGCGGCCGAATATCGGAGAAGCAGTCGTATGTAAGCTAATGTATTTTATAGATTTCGATTTTTATGAAAAATTTGAGGAGCAGTTAATCGGCGCAAAATACATTAAAAACCACTTCGGACCAACACCAGTGGCTTTTCCCGAAATTGTCGCGCAGATGGAGCAGGATGGTGATTTAGTGCGTGTCACTAAGAAATATTTTCAGCATGATCAAAAAAAATATTTACCGCGCAGATCTGCCGACCTTTCTATTTTTTCAGCTCAAGAAAAGGAGTTGATCGATTGGGAAATTGAACGGTTCAAAGATTTTAATGCTACAAAAATGCGTGATTACTCTCATAAAGATGTTCCGTGGATTGGCACCAATGATTTACAGCCAATTAATTATGAAGCGGTTTTTTCTCGCACCGATGAATTTTCCGTAAGGCAGTATGACGATGAATTATGATGAAACGGAAGAATTTAAGCGCGATTTTAAAAAATTGCTGAAGAAATTTCCATCATTGGCGGAAGATTTGGATGTGAATAAGCAATACAGAATCGAACTTTTCCATTGCAAAGAAATAAACAGCGGAAGTATTTTTGAAATTCAAGGTGTTGGCAATACAGATGAGTTGAAATTTTTTAAAGTTAAAAAATTTCAATGCAAGGATTTGAAGGGTCGCGGAGCAAGGAGTGGAGTTCGTATTATATATGCTTATCTGCCGACTGATCAAAATATCGTATTCTTGGAAATTTATTTTAAAACGGATCAGGAAAACGAGAGGAAAGATAGGATAATAGATTTTATAAATACGAATAAAAAACATAAATAGCCCCGCCGTCCCGCCGAAAAGTTTTGGGGGATAAAAACCTTTACCTTTACCGATTAAAAAATCTCATTATGAAAACAAACAAAACAAGACCCGCAAAAACATTTATAGAACTCTTTAATATTATTTTAACTGGAAATAAAGACGATAGCCGAAAGGGGGCGAGGGCTGTGAGAAAGCTATTGCATAGTTCTCACGATGGCGGAAAATACGAAAGCATAAAATCAATAATAGAAAATGCTCCCGGCGAATATGCAAAAATTTCAGAAGACTGGCGGCAGGAAAATTTTATTATAGCCGTATCGGTTTTGTATTTCTTGCATGACAGAGAAAACCAGCCGGATTTTTTATTCCCATGGCTTATTCATCTGCTTCAACATCAGAACGGCAATATCAGACAGTCGACGCGTCGAATGATAGAAAATGAACTGGGACCGCTTACTGTTCATATTCGCGTCCCAGACTTCAAGCAAAGTAAATCAAAATCAGAACAATCCGATTTTATTTTATTGAATTTGTTTTTATCTTTAAATAATTTGTTGGCTGATTTATGGAAACCAACATATAAAAAATATAAATATGTTTCCTCTTTGCCAACCGGTCCGCACAAGACAATCCAAATGGTTTTAGGCAAAATGGAAGATGATTGCGGAGAGGAATATATGGGGCAGTTAAAAAGTCCGGAATGTAGCCTCGCTCCGGGAGGACGAGATCCAAAAAGTCTTTAATCTCTCGGATATTTCGCAGAATTCCGTTCCAATTCAATTCCACTTTGGACATAGAGTGACAAAAACTCAAAAATAATGTTAAATAGTATAAGTGTATGCCGGGGTGGTGAAATTGGCAGACACGCCAGCCTTAGGAGCTGGTAGGAGCAATCCTGTGGAGGTTCAAGTCCTCTCCCCGGCACACAAGCGAAGTGAGAGCGGCAGGGAGCAAGCCAACTGCTTGGCTTACAAAGAAGGGAAAGTCCCTGCCTATCGGCAGGCAGGCTCTCCCCGGCACAAGATGATAGCAAAAGCGGGCCTGCCCGCCGGAGCTTAGCGCAGGCGGGTATGGTTTAGTGGTAGAATACGTCCTTGCCAAGGACGAGTCGGGAGTTCGATTCTCCCTACCCGCACCAATACAGAACTCCAGAACTTTTTACAAAGGGGTTGCCTTTGAGAAGATGCGCTTGCGTATTACCAGCAGGTGTTGACTTTTTGTCGTTTCTATGTATAATTTTAAGTAGAAATAAACAGTTTCTTTGACAACTGAATAAACCTAAAAAAACAACTTTCTAATAAAAGGAGGGGAGTTATGGAAACGATTCTTGTATTATTTTTACTTGCCGGTATCTGGTATCTCGCCCAATTGGTGATATATCTATGCGCCAAACTTGGCCTATTTTGGGTGATACCCAGAGAGGGTGAGGCGATTGCCGTTATACGCAATAAAGCATTTCACAAAATGCTTTTGCGCTACACGGGACATCAATTCCGCGGACACTTAAGAGGCGAAAGTGACAAGACGGACAATCTTGAAATCTACAACATAGAGATATCGCCAAACACAGCGGCATTCTCTTCTATCACATCCCATCTTTTGAATATAGCCTTTCCTATCAAAGGAATCTCGTGGATTGGCATTCCGCCTTTCTACAAAATCTACGAGTATACTTTCAGGTGGACTGACGATAAATTCGTAGAACGCGAACCGGAAATCCTTAGATGGATTCTGGTTCAGAAATATGTTTATGGTCTTACCTTGGACAAAGTTGAGCTTGAGGGCGGTATTCCATATACCATCAAGCTCTTGGCGACAATGCAGGTCACTAATCCCGCGAAAGCGCTCTTTCGCGTCAAACGCTGGTTTGACGCCAGCACAGAAAGACTCGCCGGATGGGCGAGGGATGAATTCTCAAATCTTTCCATTGATGATTTTCTGGCCCCAACGGCAGGAAATAAGCAAACACGCGAAAATCTCCACACCGGAGAAAAGCTCAGCAATGCATTAGAAAAAATTCTGACCTCCGCAAAGAATCAACTTACACCGCAATTTGGTGTTTCCGTTGACATTGTTCAGGTCGCGAAAATCGACCCGAGCGATGAAAAATTGAGGGAAATAATAGTAAAAAAAGAAGTGGCAAAACAAACCGCCCTAGCGGCAATGGAAGAAGCCATAGGCAAGGCCGAAGCAAATAAAACAGAGGCGAAAGGCAAGGCCGAGGCGAACAAGACAGAAGCGGAAGGCGAGGCCGAGGCAATCAGAATCGTCAACAAAGCCGCCAAGGAGATGGACGACAAAGCGGTTATTCTCAAGGGGTTTGACGCCATCAAGAATGCTGGAGCGAATGTCACCCTCATAGGGAAAGACATCAATCTCCCGGCCATGATAAACATTCCAGCCACAAAAGAGAAGGGGAAAGGGGGTTCAGAATGATAAAAATCTTTATCATAATTTTTACTGTCCTTCTCGGGGTGGTGCTTACTCTTTACTTCTTCACTAAGGGAAAGGGTGCAAGCGCCAAATCGAGCAGTAAGAAAAATATAGATAAATTCCGCGAAAGTGTTGGTATTCCATTGAGCTATATCCTGCTCTTCGGAATCCTGTATCACATATTGTGGGTGAGGCCGTATCTCACTTACAATTGGACGCTGACATCAATAGCAATCTTAGCAATGATCGCTATTGACCTTTTCACGGGAGTGACGCCTGAAAATTGGGAGAAGTCACCCCAGCGTAAAAAAGCGCGGTTTCACTTAAATGCCGGGCTCCTCCTATTGCTGATTTACATAGTAGTATCAGCAAACGGATGGGACTGGGATTGGAAGCAAAAAAACGCTTCAACCCCGCCTCGTACTCATCCCAACTCGTGGCAACTTTGCTGGGAAAAGGTCCCCGACTACAAAGGGGTAACCAGCGCCCGAAGCAAGTGTCTCAACGCGAAGATTGAGACAAGGAGCAAGGAAAGTATATTAATATCTTACTTTTCTTCTTCTGGCAAAGGAGTCCAAAGGGGGTTCTCCGATGATGGAGTATCTTACTCCGGAGAGTGGAGAGACGCCGGTGGCTGGGGCCGCTGGCACTTGAAATTCGTATCACCCGACACAGCCTTTGGCTGGTCGGATGATAAAGGCAGTGGGTATAAACAACCCAATGTCCTTGAGCGCCAAAGTTAGGCGCTCATTGCGCACAAGCACAAGGCGGTAGGAAATTTATTTCCTACCGCCTGTTTTTTACCGCAAGGTGCCACAAGGTCTCACCTTGCGACATCTTTTAGAATTAAATCCCCTCCCAGAAACTAAGGATAATTTTCATTATGCCAAAGACGCTGACCATTATGAAAAGTCCGATTATCCCCCAGATTATATGCTGTTTGCCTTGCGTCCTTTTATCTTCATTATCAGCACCGGCGATAAACTCCACAACACCGTAAATAAAAACCAAAAGAGCGATAGAAATCAAAAGCCCTATAAACGGATTAAGTATCTCTTTATTTATCTTTTCTAATAAAGTATCCGCTTCGGTACTTAACGAAACAGCGCCATAAGCCACTTTATAAAACAAACTATTCATATTATTTATAATATAACAAATGCGATAAAAAAGAAACCCGCCAGCCCAAGGATGACGGGTTTCTTTTTAAAATAAATCAATTCTATTAACTAGGAAGCTGAGGGATACTAATAGTTCCTCCGGCATCAATACCGAAAGTTGAAGTTATAACTCCAACTAATCCCCAAACAGCAACTATTGCGAATAATCCTATCACTCCATAAATAATCGTATTTCGCGCTTCTTTTCTCTTCTCTTCATCAGAACCGGCAGTAATATATTTAATAACACCGACAATAAACATTATTAGAGCAATCGCTATAAGTAATGGGACCAATAGACTAGTGATACTTTTTACCGTAGTTATGATATCAGATATAGTAGCCGCCAATGCAAACATTGGCGCGAACATTAACCCTACTGGAATAAATTTTTTAAATTTTTGCATATATCTTTTAATTTTTATCTTTTTAACTTTTTAACTTTTTTAATCGACCTTCTCTTCTTAAATTACCTTTACCTTAACGATTCTATCGTCGCCTTAAGCGCCGTGGCTATAACCCAAGCGCCTAATATGACCGCCGTACCGATAATCGTCCAAGTGAAAGTGGTATGCGCTTTCTTCAACTGGTCTTCACTCCCCCTGGCAGACACATACAGGAAACCGGAATAGATGATAAACACCGCCGCCACCATAATCCCGACTTCCGCAACAACTTTCGCAATCGCTTCCACCAGACTGGATACAGATGTGGCGCCTATCGGATTTTCTATACTGCTTTCACTCTGTAAGGCGAAGACATTACTTATCAACGCTAGATTTATAATAAACCCTAAAATAATATTAAGCAACAATGATTTTCTGATTTTGTGGATAAATTGCAACATATAATCATTTAAATCTAACAAGAAGGAAATTCATACCAAGGACCGAAGCTCCAAGATGAAGAATTTCCCCAATTTGAATTCACAATAACGGCTTTCAATATTGTATCAACAATTATCCAAGCCGCAAACGCCACCACCAGCCCTATTATCGCCCAGGTTAAATATTTCTTCCCTTTTTCCAGCTGTCCGGAATCTCCGCCGGCGGTTATCATAAGGATGCCTCCCCATAATAACATTATAACGGCAAACGGCATAGCCAACCCTTCTAAAATAAAACTTATAATATTATTTCCGAGAACGAAAATGTGGCAAACACCGCAGGAGGCCGTGGTGCTTGTCCCGCACGGAACAATTGGGTCGTCAAGCGACCAAGCTGAAACTAAGAGCGGCGCCAAAATCAGAAGAGATATAAAAATAACAACTAAACCATTATTATTTATAAATTTTAAAATGCTATTTTTCATTTTGTATTTTTAATTTTTAAGCAATTTATCCAGTCTGTCATTAGCCTGACGAACCGCCTCATAAATTCTTAATTTTCCCACTGCCGACGATTCCATCATATCTTTAAATATATCCGAAACCGCTTTAGGGTCGGGTTCCAGCCAACCTTTGGACTGAAGCGCGGCCTTGTAAAATATCGCCATTTCCGGACTATCAGCGCCTTCTTTTATAATATCACGGCGGACCGGCGGCAACAAGAGATTTTCCTGCGCCAGTTTAATGGAAGAGGCTGATGACAAAAGGTAAGCGGCGGAAAATGCGGCATTTATGTTCTTGGAGGCTTTGGAAATAACAATAGCTTCCATCCTGCCGAAAGTGGCGGTAAGGTTTCCATCTTTCACTTGAGGAACTAAGGCCACATCAAAGTTAAGATGGGGATTCAAACTTTTTATAACTTTAAAATCAGAAGCAAAGCCGAAATAATTAGCCAGTTTTCCCGAAGAAAAAAGCTGGCGGGAATCATCAAGTCCTCGATTCCAAACATAAGAATTTTTTGCCGGGTCGGAAAATTGATTATAAAATTTCACCGCCGATTCAGCCGGCGGAAGCAAGGAACCTTCCCTCTCGTTAAAAACTATTTTTTTGTTTTTCAAGTCAACAATACTGTTGCCGGTCTGGAGTATCAGCATAGAAACAATCTCTTTGGCATTCTTAATATTAGAAAACTCGCCAAGCGCCGCTCCGGATTGAATTATATTCCCCGCTTCGTCAAAACGATTGAAAAGGGGCGCGTTAACCAGAAACTCGTCCCAATATTCAGGCGGTCCGGAAATGCCATTCCCTTCGTATAAATCTTTATTCCAATACAGCACTATCGGGTCTATGGTGAAAGGGAAACCTATTATTCCGGATGGAGAGGTGAACAAATCCGCTTCGGAAATAAACGCGTCTTTAAAATTCCGCTCGCTTAAATTATTGCTGTAAGGAATTGTAAAAACCTTATCCTCATGCTTCAGAATCAAATCTTGCGACAAAAGCCACATATCCGGTCCGCTGGAGCTTGCCAAAGCGTTGATAAGTTCATCTTCAAAAGAAGAAGCCGGTTTCTCCACATACTGAATTGAGAAATTATTTTTTTTATCTTGATTCAATTGAGCGATAATCGGCTCCATCTCTCTACTGTCAATAGCGCCCCAGAAGACAAGATTGGCTTTTGGTCCGCTGCCACCCAAGCCAAAACCCGGGATAAGACCGGAAAAAAACAATACCGCTAGAATAGCCGCTAGGGTAAAAACTATCAATAATATAATATTGAATTTACTCACGGTTTTTTAAACAATAGCCCATAATGATGCTCGCCCGCCGGAAAATCATCCTTAAACACAAACCCCGCTTCCAAAAAAATCCTTTGCGTATCTTCCGTTTTTAATCTCAAACGCTTCGGCGGACCAAGCGAGGCATCACTCTGGTCCCATTCAATAACAACCGCCTCCCCGTCTTTCTTTAAAATTCTCAATGCTTCTTTTGCCATATTCTCTTTTTTATCAGCCTGAAATAAAATATTGGAAAGCAAAACCATGTCGGCAATCCCGTCGGATAAGCCAGAACCTTTCTCTTCATCAATGTCCCCGCGGACAATCTCTATATTCAAAAGTCCTAAAGCTTCCGCTCTTGATTTAGCGGCTTCCAGCATCTCTTTCTGAATATCAACGGCGTAAACTTTGCCGGAATCTCCAATCTGCTTTGCCAAAGCGACACTCCAATGGCCAGTACCGCAACCGAAATCAACCACAACTATACCTCGGCTGATATTCAATCTTTTTATAATCTGTTCCGGACTTAAAAACATACTTCTATTATAGACAAGTTAAGGAAGCGATGCTATCCCCAGCTTTCAATTTCATAATTCTTACGCCTTGAGTTTGCCTGCCAAGCACTGGAATATCAGAAAGCGCGGTGCGTATAATTTGGCCTTTCTTAGAAATAGCGATGACTTCTTCAAAATCCGATTTTATCACCAGCGCTTTCATAAGCGAACCTGTTTTTTCCGTAACTTTAGATGTTTTAATGCCCGAACCGCCTCGCCTTTGAATCTTATATTCCTTAACATTCGTTCTTTTACCAAAGCCATTTTGAGAAATTACAAGAAACGACATATCTTTTTCTTCTTCTTTTATAGCATCGGCGCCAATCAGTTCATCTTTGATGTTTAACTTTATGGCGCGCACGCCTCCGGCCGTACGGCCCATTTCACGCGCGTCTGATTCCTTAAACCTCACAGATTGGCCGTTTTTGCTCGCTAAGATGATATTATCGCCTTTCTCCACCAAATACGCCCAACCAAGCTCGTCACCCGCCGCCAGTTTTATAGAGATAATCCCGCTTCTTCTCACATCATGGAAACTCTCCGCTTTAACTTTTTTAATGACACCCTTTTTAGTCACCATCACAAGCGACATCTTTTTTTCTTTCATCTCTTTAGGAAAAGCGAGGACTGATGTTATCTTTTCATCACCGGCAAGCGCCAAAAAATTCATAATGGATTTGCCTTTGCTCGCGCGTTTGCCTTCCGGTATATCATACATTTTTATCTGAAAAGCTTTTCCTTTATTGGTAAAGAAAAGAAGGTCGTCATGAGTATTGGCTGTAATTAGATTAGTGACAAAATCCTCTTCCTTTGTATCAAGGTCAATGACTCCCGTTCCGCCCCTTTTCTGACGCTTGTATTCCGAAGGGTCGGTCCTCTTGATATACCCGCCGTGAGTGACAACAAGCACGCATTCCGCTTCCGGAATAAGGTCCTCATGTTCAATAATTTCAGCTCCGCCCTTAATCACTTTAGTTTTTCTATCATCGCCGTAATTTTCCGCAACCTCAAGAAGTTCGTCTTTTATAACTTTCAATATTTTCTTAACGTCTTTCAACAAAGCTTTAAGCTCGGTGATAAGCTTCTTCTTCTCATTAAGTTCATCTTCAATCTTTTTGCGTTCAAGTCCGGCAAGTGTTGAGAGTCTCATCTCAAGTATGGCGTTAGCCTGAAGCTCGGATAGCTGAAATTTCTTAATAAGAGCCGTTTTCGCTTCATCTCTGTCTTTGGAAGATTTAATAACCTTTATGATAACATCAATATTATCCAACGCTTTTTTAAGCCCTTCCAGAATATGCGCGCGGTCTTCCGCCTTCTTCAGGTCAAATTTCGTTCTTCTGTCAAGCACCACTTGGCGATGCAATATGAAATTCTCCAGCATTGACTTAAGCGAGAGGACTTGAGGCACGCCTTCAACCAGAGCCAGCATATTAAAATGATAAGTCGTTTCAAGCTCGGTCCTTTTATATAAATTATTCAATACTTTTTGCGGATAAGTGCCCGTCTTAAGGTCAATCGCTATGCGAAGTCCATCTTTGTCAGACTCATCGCGAATATCGCGAATCCCTTCAATTATTTTATCTTTCACTAAATCTGCCATCTTTATTATAAGCTCGGCTTTATTCACTTGATACGGAATGGAGGATATGATTATTTGATGAGAGCCGGATTTTACTTCAACTATCTCTGTCTCCCCGCGAATAACAACACCGCCCCGCCCTGAAGCGTAAGCGTGATGAATATCTTTAGCATTGAAAATAACGCCTCCTGTCGGGAAATCAGGCCCTTTTACAAATTCCAAAAGGTCTTCTGTGGTGGATTTCGGATTATCAATGAGCGCCACCGTCGCGCCGATAATTTCTCTTAGATTATGCGGCGGAATTTTTGTCGCCATACCTACGGCAATTCCCAACGCGCCGTTTATAAGCAGATTAGGAATGGCGGAAGGCAAAACTTTAGGCTCTTTAAGCGCCCCGTCGTAATTAGGAGCGAAATCAACCGTTTCTTTTTCAATATCTTTTAAAATTTCACTGCTTATTTTTGTCATTCTGGCTTCTGTATAACGCATAGCGGCCGCTGAATCGCCGTCAATAGAACCGAAATTTCCCTGACCATCAACCAACTGATAACGCATTGAAAAATCCTGCGCCAGTCTCACCATAGCGTCATAAACTGAACTATCGCCGTGCGGATGATATTTACCCAAAACTTCACCCACAACCATCGCTGATTTGCGATATTTTGCCTGATTTGTCAAACCAAGCCCATACATAGCGTATAATATCCTTCTTTGAACGGGCTTTAAACCGTCGCGCACATCAGGTAGCGCCCGAGTGACAATAACAGACATCGCATAATCAAGATATGATTCGCGCATCTCCTTCACAATGTCTCTAGGAACTATTTTCATATCATTAATATCAATTATCTATAAATTTAAAATCGGATAATTTTGACTTAAAAGCACCGTAAATTCCAGTAAAACTTTCGGAAACAACGGCAAACGGAGACTGAATTTCAACTTTTTCAGCTTCGCCCCCGGCAGAAGGCAGATTAAAAGTAAAAATCCAGACAGCCAAAATCATCGGCGTTATAACAAGCATAATAGCTATCAGCACCTTGCGACGATACGGTTCCGGCTTATTCTGCAATTCTTCAATTTTATCAAGGAGACTCATAATTTGATTATCTATTCAAAATTTAAAACAATAAATTGCGCCTCTTTCCCTTCCAAATCTTTTTTCTTAACAACCAGCTTATCAAGAGGTTCCCCGTCACCGCCCATCTCATTTATAAATTTTTTAAGCTCACTTGATTTACTGTCGCCATAATGCATCGGTATGACTATCCTCGGCTCTATCTGGGCTACTATCTTTACCGCTTTTTCCGCGTCAATGACCGTACCGGCTCCTATGGGGACAAAAAGAATATCCACTTCGCCAAGCCTTTCTTTCACCTCTCCTCTTAAATCAGACTCGCCGAAATCGCCCAGATGGCAAATATTCATATTCTCCAAATTGGCAATATATGCGGTATTCAATCCGTATTTTTCCCCAAGTAAAGCATCATGATAAGTAAGAATTCCTCTACTGTGAACTCCTTCTGATTCATATTCACCGGGACCTTTTATTACAACCGAACTCTTTTCTCCGGAAATAAAGTTCTCCCACCCGTTGTGGTCTTTATGGTTATGGCTTATGAAAACTATGTTAGAAGCGAATCTCGGTGATTTAAATTTAGATTCTTTTGACGGCGGGTCAAAAACAAGCACCGTCTCTCCTGACTGCACCTTAAAACAAGATGACCCATAATAAGTGATTACCATTTGATTAAATTATAGCAAAATCAAGCCCTATTTGCAAAGAAAAATTTCCACTTAACTCCGTTTGAACGCTCCAATGCCCAAGTGGAGTTAACGGTTTTTATAATTATTTTAAAAGACTTTTTGCCTTGCTTACAATTTCGCCCGGGGTAAAATGCGCTTTTATCATATAACCGGCGGCCCCTAACTCCAAACATCTCTCCATATCCTCTTTCTGGCCGAGATTACTCAATATAAGTACTGGTATATTTTTAGTTCTTTCGTCTTTTTTTAATATCCCAAGTATTTTAAATCCGTCTATATCGGGAAGCATTAAATCAAGCAATATTAAACGGGGAAGCGCTTCTTTGATTTTATTGAAGGCTTCAGCGCCGTTTGAAGCGATATCCACATTGAACTCCTGTTTCATTTTCTTAGAAAGCAGGCTGCTTAAAAATTTATCGTCTTCAACAATAAGAACATATAAACCGAACTCCTGACCCGTCCCATTTGAAATTGCGTCTTCTTTTTTAGCGAAACCATCATCTATATTACGCAAGTTCTCTGACGAAATACCTTTCCCTATCTGCTTGAAAACTTTTTCTAAAACTTCCTCCGGCGTAAATTCGGCTTTAATTAAATAATCTTTCACTCCAAGAGAGAGCGCCCTGTCAATTTCAACCGGCTGACCCGAATTGGAAATAATTATCACCGACAGAGATTTAATAATTCCGCTCCTGTTTAAATCCTCCAGCACTTCAAAGCCGCTCACTTCCGGCATAAGAATATCAAGAAGAACAAGGTCCGGCTTTTCTTCTTTGATTTTTATCAAGCCATCTTTGCCATTGCCGGCTTCTTCCACCCGATAACCTGCCCCGGCGAGCTTTCCCCTAAGAAGACTTGATAAAGTTTTTTCATCTTCAATTATAAGAATATATTTTTGAGGCATATTTATTTAACTTATTAATTTTTTAATTATATCAATAACTATAACGGCTTTAGTCTCTGATTACAAGCTCAATTTATGGCTAACAGGCAATTTTATAAAAAATACAGTTCCTTGACCGCGAGCGGATTCAAACCATATCCTGCCATTGTGCTTCTCAATAATATTCTTGACTATATAAAGACCTAGACCGGAACCGTCAGTCTGCTTCTCCTTGGCATTGCTCCCCCTGAAGAATCTGGAAAAAATATTAGCTTGCTCCGGCGCGGGGATGCCGATGCCATTATCTTTTATTTTTATCTCTATGCCATCTTTCGTATTTCCCGCTTCAACAATTATCTCTCCATTGGCAGAAGTGTATTTTATCGCATTATCTATTAGATTCTCCAAAACAATATAGAATTTATCAGCGTCCGCATCAATTGCCGGCAATTCGCTTGTCTTTATAAAAATTAATTTTATATTATTCTTATCGGCTTTTATTTTAAGACTGGAGATAACATCGTTTATCATCTTATCTAATTTTACAGAAGAGAATTTAAGGGCGAATCTTCCCTCTTCAATGCGAGAAATATTGAGCAGGTCCGAAATAAGCGCAACCATTCTGTCGTTGGCCATATTGCCTTCCGCCAGCGCGTTTTTCTGTTCCTTGTTCAGCTTGCCGAAATCGCCATCTAAAAGCATCTGTATGGTCCATTTAATCGCGGAAAGGGGCGTTCTCAACTGATGCGCGGCAATGGAGATGAACTCCGATTTAGCCTTTTCAACCTCTTTGAAAATCCTCATATCTTTAGCCACTACGACAATTCCAGCCATATCATCATTCTCATTTTTAATAACTGAACCGGAAATACTGACCGGAATGTCTTCTCCGTCTTTTGATTTAAACGATATTTCAATATCTTTAATAAAGCCTTTATCCAAAAGTTTCCTGAGTCCGGAACCCATAAATATAGCCTGTGTCGCCTCTCTGCCTATCACCCTTTCCGCTTCTTGTCCCATTAACTCTTTTCTCTCGTAGCCTAAGAGGTCAAGCGCCGCTTGATTAACTTTGATTATCTTGGCTTCAGGACTTAACACCACCAGACTGTCTCCCATAGAGCGGATTATATTTTCCGGAAAATTTCTCGCCTCAATAAGATGACCGACAGTCTTATTAAAATTTTCCGCCAAAATGCCTATCTCATCCTTTGAATCTATATTCGCCCTAATCCCCAAATCGCCGTCGGCGATTCTCTTTGAAATATCTGTCAATGATTCAATATGCTCCGTCAGTTTATTTGAAAAATACAATCCGAACATAATCACCAAGAGTACGGTTATAGGAACTATTGCTATTAAGTTATTTTCCATATCAGCGATAGACAAACCTTTTGAATAGCTGCTGAAAATAAAATAATTTGTGGCAAGAAGCGGAACAATCGAAAGAAACAGAACGAATAATATTATTTTAGTGCTGATTTTAGAATGAATGGGGGTTTCCCCGAACACCAGATTAAATCCCGAATCCCTGGTTTGCTTGTTTGGATACGCTCCGCTGAATAAATTTTTAACCAAACCAAAAAAAATAATAATAAAACTGAATAAAATACTGGCATTAAAATACCACCATAAAATATTCCATCTTTCATAAAAAAACGGAAAAATGGTGGCATTTATCAATAAAGAAAAACCGGAGATAATATAAAGAATCAGCAGACTCTTATTTTTTTTATATAAATGCAAAATAATAGCCAATATTGCAAAAAGAATAATTCCGGACAATATAATGAAAAAATCCAAATATTTATTTAAAATATCCGCTAAATCAGAAAATAAGACGAGTAATAAAAAAGAAATGAAAAGAAATGAAAAGAGACCTGAAATTATTTTTTTCCGATAAGGAAATATTTTATTGTCATACGGTTCTGTGGGAAGTATAAATCCTATTAACATAAAAATTCCCAAAAACAAACCATAATGTTCAGTCAGTTCAAAAATCTTCTCATTAAAAAAATGCCAGCGGGAAGATGATATTATATTAAGAAAAAAAATAAAGCCGAATATATAAAAAACAAGAGTAATGATAAACACCCTCAAATCATGCGTTTTCTTATAAACTTGATAAGAAAAATAAGCTATGAGAAAAGCTAAAGCAGTCGTTAAACTTATGACCATGGAATGGAGAACAATACTTTCAAAAGACAGCCCGGCAAAATCGTTTTTCATCAATAAAAAGAAAGCGGAAAAAGGCAGGAAAAAAGATGAAACGGCTATAATTAATTTTGCGCTTATTTTCGGCCTCATAAACAAATTCATTATACAATATTTTAAAAATTTTTATATCACTGCCACCCTCTTTCTTCTGTGGAAAAATTTTCTTATCTCCTCCGCAATAACCACGGAAATTGCGGTTGAAATAATAATAAGCCACTCCGAGATGCCGAGCGGCGCGGTGTGCAAAAACTTCTGCATCAAAGGATGATAAATCACTAAGACCTGCAAAGATGCGACAATAATCGTAGCGCCCACCAAAAATTTATTGGAAAAAGGATTCATCTGAAAAATAGATTTTGATTCATGCCGGCAATTCCAGGCGTTAAGCCATTGAAAAACCGCCAACGCTGTCAAGGATACGGTCCAAGCTTTAACAATATTATTCTCAAACCCGGCTTGACCGGCAAACAGATACCCTTTAAAAAGGAAGAGTGTTCCAACCGTCATCGGAATAGCCATTATAAGCATTCTCTGCACCATAAGCTTATCAACAAGATAATTTTTCGGCCGTTCAAAATTACCGCGAAGCAATCCTTCTTCTTTCGTCTCCATAGCAAGCGCCACATCAAGAAATCCGTCCGTGACAAAATTAAGCCAAATAATCTGCGCCGGCAAAAGAGGGAGAGGAAGGCCTATTAAAATTGCGCCGATGATAGTCATCATTTCTCCCAAACTTGTGGAAAAAAGATAAAGAATCACTTTTTTTATCGTCTTATAAATACTCCGGCCTTCTTCCACCGCCAATACAATGCTTCCAAAATTATCATCCAACAACACGATGTCAGAAGCCTCTTTGGCCACTTCTGTGCCGATTTTTCCCATTGCCACGCCAAGGTCTGCCGCCACAAGCGAAGGGGCGTCATTGACACCGTCTCCGGTCATCGCCACTATCTCTCCGCGCGATTTATAAGCCTGTATAATTCTCAATTTATGTTCCGGTGTCACTCGCGCAAATATTGAAGTCTTGGAAAGTTTAGCGGCAAGATTGGAATTGGATAAAGAATCAATATCAAGTCCGGTAAGAATAATATCGCCATCTTGATAAATGCCGGCCTCTTTGGCAATCGCTTGCGCCGTAATCTTATGGTCTCCCGTAATCATCACTACCTTGATACCGGCGGCCGCCGCCTTTTGCATCGCTTCCGGCACCTCCGGACGAAGAGCGTCTTTCATTCCGAAAAATCCCACAAAAGTAAGCGATTTAATCTCTTCAGGAACAAGCGACTCCGGCGCATCGGAATTTTCCGCTAAAGCAACGACTCTCAATCCATCCTGCGACATTGAGAAAAAAACCGCTTCCATTTCCAATTTTTCTTCTTTGGACAAAAGACAGCTTTTGCCGGCGCGTCGTATTCTTTGAGAAAGCCCTAAAACAACCTCCGGCGCGCCGGCAATGCTTAATAAATCCCGCTTGCCGCCGGTCGTCTCTTTATCAGATAAATTTAGGCCATTAAGCTGATGAACCGTTGCGTGATATTTAAGTTTATAGTCAAACGGGATTTCATTGATAAACGGCGATTCTCGCTCTAAATCATCTTTATGAAAACCAAGCTTTTGAGAAAAGACAAGCATTGCCGCTTCTGTCGGGTCGCCGGCAACGCGCCACACTTTTTCTTCTTCTGAAAACATCACGCGAGCATTAGCGCAAAAAGCGGCAATCTTCCCGGCATAAATAAGCTCCGGATGATTTACCGCGTCAATCACATTTCCATTCAATTGAATCTCTCCCTTTGGCTCATACCCAATGCCCCCGATTTCAAAAAATTTTCCATCCACACCCTCTTTATCGCCAGGTAAATATACTTTCTGAATTACCATTTCATTCTTTGTGATAGTGCCTGTTTTATCCACAGCAATGACACGAGCTTGCCCCAGCGCCTCTACCGCCTGAAGCTTTTTTACCAAAACATTGCGCTTTGACATTCTCCATACGCCAGTGGCCAAGACCAATGTCATTACAATAGGAAGACCTTCCGGGATAATTGAAATGGAAAGAGAAATTACAGTGGCAAACATTTCCGACGCCGAATTTCCAGAAACAATACCAAGCGCAAACAGCAGAGCACTAACACTTAAGACAGTTACGATAACAAGCCGCGATAAATAACGGATATTCGTCTTCAAAGGAATTTCAGTATCAATGGTGGCAATCTCCCTGGAAATTTTTCCAATCATTGTCTTAAGCCCGGTTGCCACTACGACGGCCTTGCCGTTTCCAGTAAAAATATATGTGCCTTTAAAAACCATATTTTTCTGTTCCGCGATTGGCAAACTTATCTTAATGTCAGCCAAACCGACTTTGTCCAAAACATCGGCAATCTTATGCATCGGTGTTGACTCACCTGTAAAAGCCGCTTCGTCAGTTTTAAGATTAACGGCCGCAATAATCCGCGCGTCGGCCGGCACTTTCTCGCCCTCTTGAAGAATAACAATATCGCCAGGCACCACTTCACTGTCCGGCACAATCAATTCTTTTCCTTCGCGAAGAACTGTCGCTCTTATCTCAACAAATTTTTTAAGCGCCAGAAGCGTGTTTTGAGCCCTACCTTCCTGAATAACACCAACAACAGCGTTAAAAAAAAGAACTGACAGAATAATCAAGCCGTCTATATTTTCTCCCATTGCAAAAATAATCAGGCTTGCCGCCAAAAGAATATAAATCAGCGGACTTTGAAACTGACGCAGAAAAATAACAAGAAAGCTGTCCGCTTTTCCTTCAGGAAGCTTATTAAAACCGTATTCTTTAAGACGTTTACCGGCTTCCTCCGCCGTCAAGCCATGCTCGCCAGAGCGCAGCGTTTGAAAAGTTTCAAGCAATGTTTTTAAATACCAAGCATCATTCATAATTATTTTTCAAAATATTTCAACTGTTTGGTGGGCATGGAAGGGATCGAACCTTCGGCCTCTTCATTATCAGTGAAGTGCTCTACCACTGAGCTACATGCCCGCATAACATCTTTTATATCAGAAAAATGGGATTATTACAAACAAAAAGCCACTAATTAATAGTGGCTTTTTGTTTAAAACTAAATTTATTATTCTTTCTTTTGTTCCGTTCTAAGCCGAGATTTAAAGCTCATCGGCCAACACTCTATCCGCCAGAGGCGGAAAATCAACCTAATCAATCAAGTATATAATAAATTATATACTCAACAAGATTTAATGAATATAATCCACGACCAGCTTCCGCTAGCCGTGCCTTGTTACGACTTCGTCCC